>JANNMP010000258.1:0-4391 GCA_031398015.1 Burkholderiaceae bacterium | reverse complement strand
CCATCGACCAGCAGACAGACAAGTTCCACGCCGACAACGGCCGCCAACCCACCGACACCGAGCTGGCCAAGATCCGCGAATGGGCGCAGGCCAATGTGCGCGGCACGGTGCAGGCTGACATCCTGAAAGAAGACCAGGGCCAGAACACCTGCATCTTCAGCACCGAGTTTTCACTCAAAGTGATGGGCGACATCGCCGAGTACTTTGTGCACCACAACGTGCGCAACTTCTATTCCGTGTCGATCTCGGGTTATCACATCGCCGAGGCCGGCGCCAACCCGATCAGCCAGCTGGCCTTCACGCTGAGCAACGGCTTCACCTTTGTGGAGGCCTACCTGGCGCGCGGCATGCACATCGATGACTTCGCGCCCAACCTGAGCTTCTTCTTTTCCAACGGCATGGACCCGGAATACTGCGTGCTGGGCCGGGTGGCCCGCAGGATCTGGGCGGTGGCGCTGCGCGACAGGTACGGCGCCAATGAACGCAGCCAGAAGCTGAAGTACCACGTGCAGACCAGCGGGCGATCACTGCATGCGCAAGAGATCCAGTTCAACGACATCCGCACCACCCTGCAGGCGCTGATCGCGGTCTACGACAACTGCAACAGCTTGCACACCAATGCCTTCGACGAGGCGATCACCACACCCACTGCAGACTCGGTGCGCCGGGCGATGGCGATCCAGCTGATCATCAACCGCGAATGGGGCCTGGCCAAGAACGAGAACCCCAACCAGGGCGCGTTCATCATCGACGAGCTGACCGAGTTGGTTGAAGAAGCGGTGCTGGCCGAATTCGAGAAGATCGCCGACCGGGGTGGCGTGCTGGGCGCGATGGAAACCGGCTACCAGCGCGGCAAGATTCAAGAAGAATCGATGCACTACGAGATGCAGAAACACACCGGTGAGTACCCGATCATCGGCGTCAACACCTTCCGCAACCCGCATGAAGACCCCAGCGCCAAGCCCATCGAGTTGGCCCGCAGCACCAGCGACGAAAAAGAATCGCAGCTGGCGCGGCTGGCCGATTTCCATGCCCGGCACGCCGGGGAATCACCAGCGATGCTCAAGCGGCTGCAGCGGGCAGTGATCGACAACCAGAACGTCTTCAACGTGCTGATGGACGCCGTGCGCTGCTGCAGCCTGGGCCAGATCACCAACGCGCTGTTCGAGGTGGGCGGGCAGTACCGGCGCAGCATGTGATGCCGCGCCGCGCAAGTCTCAACGCCCCGGCGCCACCATCGCAAACATCGCCCCCTGCGGGTCCAGGCACTGCACGATCCAGCTGCCGCCGGGCACTTCCATCGGGCCGTTGATCACCTTGCCACCAGCGGCGGTGGCGCGGGCGGCGGCGGCGTCGATGGCGTCGACGTTGACGTAGTACAGCCAGGCCGAGACCGGCATCTCGGGCGGGCGTTTCATCATGCCGCCCACCGCCGCACTGCCGGCGCCGGTGGCAAACAACTGGTACACGCCCATCGGCCCCATGTCGATGGCGGTGTCCTTGACCCAGCCAAACTGGCTGTTGTAGAAGGCCCAGGCGCTGTCCAGGTCAGTGGCGTACAGCTCATGCCAGCCCATGCTGCCGGGCGTGGCCGGTGCCAGCGGCGGCGGCTCGTCGCCCGGCGCGCCCTTGAACAGGCAGAGCACCGCACCCTGCGGGTCGGCCACCACCGCAAAGCGGCCGACGCCGGGGATGTCTTCTGGCGCCCGGTGCACGGCGCCACCGGCAGCGCTGATGCGCGCGGCAGCGGCGTCCACGTCGGCCACCGCCACATAGCCCGTCCAGCAGGGCGGCGTGCCGGGCACCACGTCGGCTGGCAGCGCCATCAGCCCGGCCACCGACTGGCCGGCCACCTGCAGCAGGGTGTAGGCCATGTCGGGCATGCCGGCGTCCACCCCCTTCCAGCCGATCACCTGCTGGTAGAAGGCGGCGGCGGCCGGGGCGTCGGTGGTCATCAGTTCGTACCAGACGAAGCTGTTGGCAGTGGGGTCCATGCGGGTCTCCAGTCAGTGCGCCTTGCACAGGCGCGGTGGGTGCTCAGCGTCTTGCGGTCGGCGTCGCTGCTCAAGTGCGCCGGAAGCCCTCTTCCAGCACAAAGAACATCGGCGCCAGGCCGGCCAATGGTGCACGCAGCTTGTCGATCTCGGCCGCCGGGCCGTGCACCTCGAGCTTGCTGATCTGCGACAGCTTCAGCGCCTCGCCCAGCAACGCGCCCACGTTCTCCAGGTGGGCCAGCACGGCTGCGGCGTCGTCGTAGCCTTCGCGGCAATGGGCCACTTGGCCATTGAACGAAAACGCGTAGTGCACGCAGCCCGGCTCGCTGCGGGTGCGGGCCACAAATTGCGGGCCCAGCGCCTTGAAGGCGTCCAGCTGGCCGTCGTTGATCTGGAAGTACGGAACCAGGGTGCAGCAGGTGTCGGTGGCTTGCATGGCGGGTCTCCAAGGGGTTGGGCAAATCGGCTTGCACGACGGGGCCTGATCGTAGGCAGCGGCGCCGCTTGCCGATACCCGTGCATCCACCATGGCCCGTCCGGCATACTGCGCGGCGCCCAACCCAGGAGCCGCCGATGCCCTCATCCCCCGTGATCGATGCCTGGCATGCGCTGGTGCGCAGCCGCGACATGGCCGCGCTGCACGCCCTGCTGGCCGACGACGTGGTGTTCCATTCACCGGTGGTGCACACACCACAACGCGGCAAGGCCATCACCAGCCAGTACCTGCGCGGCGCCATGCTGGTGCTGAACAACGCCAGCTTCCGCTATGAGCGCGAAATCATCGGCGCCAACGACGCGGTGCTGGAGTTCAGCACCGTGATCGACGGCATCCAGATCAATGGCATCGACCTGATCCGCTGGAACGATGACGGCCAGATCACCGACTTCAAGGTGATGGTGCGGCCGCTGAAGGCGATGAACCTGCTGCACCAGCAGATGGGCGCCATGCTGGAGCGTTTGAAGCAGGGCCAGCAGCAGCAACAACCATGACCACGCTGCCCACGCCCACGCCCTCCCCGGCCGGCGGCATGGCGCTGTTGGTGATCGACGTGCAGCGCGCGCTGTTCGACCCCAGCCCGCGCCCGCACGAGGGCGATGCCCGGTTCCGCAAGACCACACCCGACAGCTTCTTGCGCACCGGCCTGGCCGAGTGGCTGGGCGCACAGGGCGTGCAGCGCATGGTGATCGCCGGCTGCGCCAGCGAGTTCTGCATCGACACCAGCACCCGCCGCGCCGCCGGCCTGGGCCTGGCGGTGACGCTGGCCGCCGATGCCCACACCACGCACGACAAGGCACACGCCAGCGCGGCGCTGATCCGCGCCCACCACAACGCAACGCTGTGCAGCCTGACCAGCTTCGGCGTGCCGATCCGTGCGCTGCCAAGTGCCGAGATCGTGTTCAGCGTGGCCGCGCCTTGCCAGGGCAGCCTGGTTTGACCACCGCCGCCGCCACCAACACCTCGCCGCCAACGCCGCAGCAGCAGTTCATCAGCCGGCTGCAGCGCAGCCTGGCCGACGGCAGCTTCGTCAAGCTGGGCCTGGGCCGGCCGCAGGCCGCTGACGACCCCACGCTGCACAAGCTGCTGGTGCGCCGGGTGGTGATCCAGGGCCGTGAGCAGCTGTCGCTGGTGTGGCGCCACCAGACCAAGGACATCACCAAGAACCTGGCGCCCGACGCCGCACTGGCGCTGCTGGCGTCGCTGATCGGCAAGCCGTTCAACCATGCCCACCTGCAGACCAGCGGCCATGACCTGCAGTTGGCGCTGGGCAAGAAGGGCCAGTGGGCATTGCGCGTGGGCAAGCTGGCCGGCGCGGCGGCGGCACCCGCCATGGCAGCCGAGGCTGCCGACACTGCAGGCGACCCCGAGGCTGGACTTGTCAATGACACCAGCGATGACACCAGCAATGACACCAGCGACGACACCCGCGGCCCCTATCTGGCGCATGACCGCCACCGCCGCCACCCACTGGCGCTGAGCCTGCCCTTCCTCGCCGAGCTGGGCATCACCGATGCCCAGCAGCGCCTGGTGCCCACCATGGCGCGCAAGTGGCGGCAGATCAACAAGTTCATTGAAGTGCTGGGCCATGCGATCGGCCAGTCCAGCCTGGCGCAGCGTGATGCAGCGGTGCCGGTGCGGGTGCTGGATTTCGGCGCCGGCAAGGGCTATTTGACGTTTGCGGTGCACCAGCATCTGCAAGCCAGCGGCCGCCAACCCGATGTGGTGGGCGTGGAGCAGCGTGCCGACCTCACCCGCTTGTGCAACGACGCGGTGGCCAGGCTGGGTTTGAACGGCCTGCGCTTTGACACTGGCGACGTGCGTGGCCACCCGGCAGCGTTGGCTGGCGGCTGCGACATCATGATCGCGCTGCATGCCTGCGACACCGCCACGGATGTGGC
>JANNMP010000254.1:0-6891 GCA_031398015.1 Burkholderiaceae bacterium | reverse complement strand
GCCGAAGCTGGCGCCACGCTCACAGGCCATGAAACGGTCTTCGCTCAGGCCCTTGTCGCGCGCTGCGGCACGCGCCTTGTCGATGACATTCTTCATGTCATGCGGCGCGAGAAACTGCCCCTTCTTGATGTTGACCGGCTTGCCCGATTGCGCCACCGCGTGGATGAAATCGGTCTGCCGGCACAGGAAGGCAGGGGTTTGCAGCACATCCACCACGCTGGCCACGGCGCCGATCTCGGCCTCGCTGTGCACATCGGTGAGCACCGGCACGCCAAGCTGGCGTTTGACTTGCGCCAGGATCTCCAGGCCTGCATCCATGCCCGGGCCGCGGAAGCTGGCACCGCTGCTGCGGTTGGCCTTGTCGTAGCTGCTCTTGAAAATGAAGGGCACACCCAGCGCAGCGGTGATCTCCTTCAAGCGCCCGGCCACGTCGATCTGCAATTGCAGCGACTCGACCACGCAGGGCCCGGCGATCAGGAAAAACGGGCGGCTGATGCCGACCTCGAAGCCGCAGAGCTGCATGGTGTTTGCCTTGATGTCAGGCCGCCAGTGCCGGTGCAGCCCTGTGCGCCAGCGCGGCGGCAATGAAGCTGATGAACAGCGGGTGGCCGTCCCAGGGTGTGCTCTTGAATTCGGGGTGGAACTGCACGCCCACAAACCACGGGTGCTGGCCCTGCGGCAGCTCCACCATTTCGGTGAGCTTTTCACGCTGGGTGATGGCTGAGATCACCAGGCCCGCCTGCTGCAGCGGCGCCAGGTACTTCTCGTTGGCCTCGTAGCGGTGGCGGTGGCGCTCGGTGACCACCGCGCCGTAGATTTGGTGCGCCAGCGTGCCGGGCAACACGTCGCTGCTTTGCGCGCCCAGGCGCATGGTGCCGCCCATGTTGCTGTGGGCATCACGCTTGTGGATGCTGCCGTCGGCGTCTTGCCATTCGTCGATCAGCGCAATCACCGGGTGCGGCGTGTCGGGCTCGAACTCGGTGGAATTGGCGCCGTCGAGCCCGGCCACATGGCGGGCAAACTCGATCGTGGCCACTTGCATGCCCAGACAGATGCCCAGGTAGGGCAGCTGGTGTTCACGGGCATATTGCGCGGCCACGATCTTGCCCTCGATGCCCCGCTTGCCAAAGCCGCCCGGCACCAGGATGGCATCAAAGCGCGCCAATTGGCTGGCGGTGGCAGGCGTCAGCGTCTCGGCATCGACGTAGTCGATCTTCACGCGTGCATGGTGGTGGATGCCGGCATGGCGCAGCGCCTCGTTCAGGCTCTTGTACGAGTCCGACAGGTCGGTGTATTTGCCACACATCGCAATCGTGACTTCATGCACCGGGTGCACCACCTCGTGCACCAGGCGGTCCCAGCGCGACAGGTTGGCGGGCTTGGTCAGCAACTGCAGCTTCATGCACAGCTGCTCGTCCAGGCCCTGCTCATGCAGCAGGCGCGGAACGCGGTAGATGGTGTCCACGTCCCACATGCTGATCACGCCATGCGGCACCACGTTGGTGAACAGGCTGATCTTCTCGCGCTCTTCGTCGGGCACCTCACGGTCGGCCCGGCACAGCAGCACGTCGGGCTGGATGCCGATCTCGCGCAGCTTCTGCACCGTGTGCTGGGTGGGCTTGGTCTTGAGCTCACCGGCCGCGGCAATCCAGGGCACGTAGGTCAGGTGCACAAACGCGGTGTTGGTGGGCCCCAGCTTCAGACTGAGCTGGCGCACGGCTTCCAGGAAGGGCAGCGATTCAATGTCGCCCACCGTGCCGCCGATCTCGACAATGGCCACATCCACATCCACCGCACCCCGCTTGATGAATTCCTGGATTTCGTTGGTGACATGCGGGATCACCTGCACCGTCTTGCCCAGGTAGTCACCCCGGCGTTCCTTCTCCAGCACGCTCTTGTAGATCTGGCCGCTGGTGAAGTTGTTGCTGCGCTTCATGCGGGTGGTGATGAAGCGCTCGTAGTGGCCCAGGTCCAGGTCGGTTTCGGCGCCGTCGTCGGTGACGAACACCTCGCCGTGCTGGAACGGGCTCATCGTGCCAGGGTACACGATCAGGTACGGGTCGAGCTTGATCAGCGTGACCTGTAGGCCGCGCGATTCGAGGATCGCCGCCAGCGAGGCCGACGCGATGCCCTTGCCGAGAGAGGACACCACACCGCCGGTGACGAAGACGTACTTGGTCATGTGATGCAGCACCCTGGGCGCGTCGGTGTCGAAGGCGCAGAAATGCTCTGGTGGTAAAGCGCGATTATAGGGGTGGGGTGGTGTGTGTTCGCTGTGCGGCCGGGGCTGGCGGGCCAGGCAAGATCGCTGTCCCGACGTTTGAGGACAGCCCATGAAATGGATGCGATTCAGCCACCTTGGCAATACCGGCTTCGGCCTGCTGGCCGGTGACCTGGTGCAGGTGCACAGCGGCAACATGTTTGCCGACCCCCAGCCCACTGGCCAGGTGTTGGCGCTCACCGATTGCCAATGGCTGCCACCCTGCCAGCCGGCGCAGATCATCGGACTGTGGAACAACTTCCGTGCGGCGGCCGAGAAAAACGGCTGGGCTGTGCCAGCCGAGCCGCTGTACTTCAGCAAGGCCATCGGCAGCCTCAATGCCCATGGCCAGCCGGTCCCGGTGCCGGCGTCGTACGGCGGCCGGGTGCTCTATGAAGGTGAGCTGGCGTTGGTGATCGGCCGCACCGCGCGCGCTGTGGCCTTGGCCGACGCGCCAGCCCACATCTTCGGCTTCAGCCTGGCCAACGATGTGACGGCGCTGGAGCTGCTGCAGCGCGATCCCAGCTTTGCGCAGTGGACGCGCGCCAAGGGCTTTGCCGGCTTTTGCCCGCTGGGCCCGGTGATCGAGACTGACTTCAACCCGGCCACTGCCATGCTGCGCACCCTGGTCGGCGGGCGCGAACGCCAGCACTATGCGCTGGCCGACATGTTCTTCAACCCGGCCGCGCTGGTGCACCACATCTCGCAAGACATCACGCTGCAGCCCGGTGACGTGATCCTGTGCGGCACCTCTTTGGGCGCCATGCCGATGAAGCCGGGCACCGAGCTGCAAGTGGTCGTCGACGGTATCGGCACGCTCACCAACACCTATTGCTGAGATTCAAACCGGCGCCAGACCCACCCGCGCGCGCTGCTGCGCCAGCGTGTGCGCCAGCAGCTTGGTGGCGGCATACACCGCGTCGATCTGCGGCGTGGCCACGCCGGTGATGCGGCCCAGCTCCACCACCGCGCCCACCAGGGCCTCGATTTCGGGTGCACGGCCGGCTTCCACGTCCTGCAGCATGCTGGTCTTGTGCGCGCCCACGGCTTCGGCGCCGGCAATGCGTTGTTCAAGCGTGATCTTGAAGCGCACGCCCAGCGCCTCGGCCACCTGCTGGGCCTCGGCCATCATGCCGGCGGCCAGCGCGCGTGATGCCGGGAAGCGGCAGATGTCTTGCAGCGTGGCATGGGTCAGCGCCGAAATCGGGTTGAAGCTCAGGTTGCCCCAGAGCTTGATCCACAGCTCGCTGCGGATGTCCTTGCTCACCGGGGCCTTGAAGCCGGCGCCGATCATGGCCTGCGACAGCGCGTTGATGCGCTCGGTGCGCTCGCCGCTCAACTCGCCCAGCGTGAAGCGGTTGCCCTCGATCACCTTCACCACGCCCGGCGCCAACAGCTCGGCCGCCGGGTAGACAACGCTGCCGATGATGTGCTCAGGGGCGATGTGCGCCGCGATGCGGCCGCCCGGGTCCACGCTCTGCAGGCCACGGCCATCGAATGCACCGCCCAGCTGGTGGAAATACCACCAGGGGATGCCGTTGATCATCGTCACCACCATGGTCTGCGGGCCGACCAGCGCCTGCAGCCCGGGCAGCAAGTCGGCCACCTGGTGCGCCTTGACGGTGAGCAGCACCACATCCTGCGGCCCGGCATCGGTCATGTCTTGCACCGCGCGCACCTGGGCCGCGTGGCGCTCGCTGCCGTCTTCTTCAATCAGCCGGAAGCCGCCGGCATTGATCGCGTCAAGGTTGCGGTTGCGGGCGATGAACACCACGTCTTGCCCCGCCAGCGCCAGGCGTGCACCCAGATAACCGCCGATGGCGCCGGCGCCGACCACCGCGAACCTCATGCCGGTGCCTTTCGGCCGGTGCTGTGCAGCGCCTGCTTGAGCAGCCCCCACAGCGGCCAGACCAGCATCAGCAGGGCCAGTGCCACGATGCTGCCCACCAGCGGGTTGCTCCAGAAGATCGCCAGGCTGCCCTGGCTCAGCAGCATGGCCTGGCGAAAGCTGGCTTCGGCCATGTCGCCCAGCACCAGCGCCAGCACCAGCGGCGCCAGCGGGTACTTCAGCTTCTTGAACAGATAACCCAGCACGCCGAACACCAGCATCAGCACCACGTCGAACATCGAGCTGTGCACGGTGTAGGCGCCAATGGCGCAGATGGCGATGATCACCGGCGCGATCACGGAAAACGGGATGCGCAGGATCGCCGCCCACCAGGGCACGGTGGTCAGCACCACGATGAGGCCGACGATGTTGCCCAGGTACATGCTGGCGATCAGGCCCCAGACAAAATCCTTCTGCTCGACAAACAGCATCGGCCCGGGCTGCAGGCCCCAGATCAGCAGGCCGCCCAGCAACACGGCGGCGGTGGGTGAGCCGGGGATGCCGAGCGTGAGCATCGGCAGCAGCGCTGCGGTGCCGGCCGCATGCGCTGCGGTCTCGGGTGCGATCACACCCTGGATCTCACCCCGGCCGAAACGCTCGGGGAGTTAGGACAAGCGGCGTGCCATGACGAAGCTAAAGAACGATGCCGGTGAGTCGCCACCCGGTGAGATGCCCATCCAGCAGCCGATGGCCGTGCTGCGCAAAAAGGTCTTCCAATACTTGAAGATTTCACCCCAGGTGGTCCACACCGCGCGGCTGCTGATGCGCGCGCTCTTGCCCTTGAAAGCCAGGCCTTCTTCCATCGTCAACAGGATTTCGCCGATGCCGAACAGACCGATCACCGCGATCAGGAAGTCGAAGCCTTTCAGCAGCACCGGCTGGCCGTAGGTCATGCGCAATGTGCCGGTGACGCTGTCCATGCCCACGGCAGCCAGCGCAAAGCCCAGCATCATCGCGGCCAGGGTCTTGGCGGCCGGCTCCTTGCTCAGGCCCACAAAGCTGGCGAAGGTGAGCAACTGCACCGCAAAGAACTCGGCCGGGCCGAACTTGAGCGCAAACCTTGCCAGCAGCGGCGCCAGAAATGTGATCAACAGCACCGCAAACAGCGCGCCGACAAAGCTGCTGGTAAACGCCGCAGTGAGCGCCTGCGCCGCCTTGCCCTGCTGGGCCATCGGGTAGCCGTCAAAGGTGGTGGCCACGCTCCAGGGTTCACCGGGGATGTTGAACAGGATCGAGGTGATCGCGCCACCGAAAAGCGCGCCCCAGTAGATGCAGCTCAGCATGATGATGGCCGAGGTCGGGTTCATGCTGAAGGTCAGCGGCAGCAGGATGGCGATGCCGTTGGCGCCGCCCAGCCCTGGCAGCACGCCGATCAGCACCCCCAGCGTGATGCCGATGAACATGAAGCCGATGTTGGGCAGGGTCAGCGCAATGCCGAAGCCGTGCGCCAGGTTGCCGAGTTCTTCCACGCGCTGCCCCTGTCAAAGCCCGAGCAGGCGCTCGAGTGGGCCTTTAGGCAGGGGTACCAGAAACCACTTCTCGAACACCGCGAAGAAAAACAGCGGCACACCAACCGCCACCGGCACAGACAGCTTGGCGCCGTATTTGCCGTGCCGCACCATGAAGTACCCGATCAGCAAGGCCGAGGCGATGTAGATGCCGATGGCGAAAATCAGCGCCACAAACACCACCATCGGCACCAGCACCTGCACCACCAGGCTGATCTGCGTGCGTGTGGCAAAGGCCTCGGTGTCGCTGGACCAGCGCCGCAGCTGGCCCACCAGCACCCAGCCGCTGGAGGCGGCCAGCAACACGCCGATGTAGAACGGAAAGTAGCCCGCGCGTGGCCCGTCGTCGGCCCAGCCGATGCCCACCCGCAGGCTGTCGGTGATCACCAGCATGGCAATGGCGAACAGCAGTGTGGCCACCGCCAGTTCGGGGCCGCGGGCGCGCACCGGGGCCGACAAGTCGTCGTGGTGCTCAGACATGCTTGGCGCGGCTCACTGCGCGATGAAGCCGGCGTCGCGCATCAGCACCCGGTGCATTTGCTCGTTCTTGCCCAGCCAGTCGAAAAACGCCTGGCCTTCGAGTGCGGTGGTGTTGAACGCGCCTTTGTCCATGAACTCTTTCCACTCTGGCAGCGCCCGCACTTTCTTGAACAGCTCGTTGTAGAAAGCCACCTGGTCAGGCGCCACGCCCGGGGGCATGAAGATGCCACGCAGCATCACATAGTCCACCGGCAGCCCGGCCGACGCACAGGTGGGGATGTCGGCCCAGCTCTGGCCGCTGGTCAGCTTGGCCTTGTAGGGCATCGGTGCCTTGTCCATCACGCACAGCGGGCGCAGCTTGCCGGCGCGCCAGTGGCTTTCGGCCTCGATCGGGTTGTTGACGGTGCTGCTGACATGGTTGCCCACCAGCTGCACCGCCACATCGCCACCGCCTTTGTACGGGATGTAGGTCAGCTTTTTGCCCGCGGCTTTTTCGATCATCACGGTGATGATCTGGTCTTCTTGTTTGCTGCCGGTGCCGCCCATCTTGAAGCTGTTGGGGGCGCCGGCCTTCACCGCGTCCAGGTAGGCCTTGGCGGTCTTGTGCGGGGACTCTTCATTGACCCACAGCACAAACTGGTCGAGTGCCAGCATCTGCACCGGCGTCAGATCACGCCAGTTGAATGGCACGCCGGTGGCCAGCGGCGTGGTGAACAGGTTGGACAGCGTGATGACGATCTTGTGCGCATTGCCCT
>JANNMP010000158.1:0-37500 GCA_031398015.1 Burkholderiaceae bacterium | reverse complement strand
GGCTGATGGAGATCAATGGCCGCTTCTGGGGGTCGCTGCCCCTGGCGGTGGCAGCCGGGGCTGACTTTCCCGCCATGCTGCATGAGCTGCTGACCACCGGCGCGCTGCGCGACCATGCGCCGGCGCGCATCGGCGTGGTGTGCCGCCAGCTGGCCCGCGACATCGACTGGCTGGAGCATGTGCTGCGCCGCGCCGCGCCGGCGCACCTGGTCAGGCTGCCCACCTGGCGCGAGGTGCTGCGTGACAGCCTGCTGGTGTTCTCACCCCGCCACCACTTCGACGTGCAATCGCTGCGCGACCCGCGCCCCGGCCTGGTCGACCTGTGGCGCATCGCCCGCAAGCAGTGGCAGCGCATGCAGGCAGTGCTGCAACGGCGGCGGCGGCTGGCGCAGCAGCGCCGTGCCGCGCGTTGCACCGGGCGCGCGGGCCAGGCCATGGCGCGTGCACGGCGGGTGCTGTTCCTGTGCCACGGCAACATCAACCGCAGTGCACTGGCACAGGCGCATGCCGAGGGCCGCCATGGCGGCCGGCTGGCCTACATGTCGGCCGGCTTCCATGCACCGCAAGACAGGCCGGCTGACGCCAGCATGGTGGCCGTGGCGGCGCGGCGTGGCCTGGATCTGCAGGCCTGGCGCTCACGCACGCTGACGCAGCAGATGGTGCAAGACGCCGACGTGATCCTGGCGATGGAGCTGGCACACATCGACCGGCTGCTGCAGCTGCATCCAGCGGCCAGAGGCAAGACTTACCTGCTTGGCGCAGCCGGCGGCGCTGGCCTGGACAGCATCGAGATTGCCGATCCCTACGGTCAGGCCACCGCAGCCTACGAGCGTGCCGCCGACCAGGTGATCCGGGCGGTGGACGGCTGGTTCTCGGGCCCGAGCGGGTCGCGCAGCGACCCACCGCCGCGCAGCGAAGTGGCGTGCCCTTGATGCGCTGGGGCGTTGGCCGCAGCCGACAGCCCGCACCGAAGAACAGATGAATCAGGTTTCAACATGTCGATACTGCAGTCACTGATCAGCAATCCGGCGCTGGTGCTGAAGCACCGCAACATCTTCCTGCTCAGCCACATGCGGGCCAACACCAGCCTGCTCGGCCACCTGATGGGCAGCCACCCGCAGATTGAAGGCTATTACGAGATGCACATCGCGTACTTCAGCTGGAGGAGCCTGTGGCGCCAGAAGTACCTGTACCTGTCAAACCACCGCGCCAAGCCCAACTCCTGCTACATGTTCGACAAGGTGCTGCATGACAGCCACCATGTGGGCCTGGGGCTGCTGACACGCGAGAACAGCCGCACGCTGATGATGCTGCGCGCGCCCGAGCAGTCGATCAAGAGCCTGATGGTGCTGTACCGCCAACGCAAGCCAGAGCTGCCCGAGGCCACCGCAGAAGGGGCCACGCGCTACTACATCGACCGCCTGGCCACGCTGGCCGACACTGCCAGCGGCCTGGGCCGGCGTTATTTTTATCTGGACGCCGAATGCCTGGTCACCGCCACCGCGCCCACGCTGGCGGCGATGTCGTCGTGGCTGGCATTGGACTCGCCGATCCCGACGCAATACAGCACCTTCTCGAACACCGGGCGTGGCAATGGTGGTGACGACTCGAACCGGCTGAAATCGGGCCAGGTCAGCGGCGCGGCAAGCGACTACTCCGACGTTGCCGTGCCCGCTGAACTGCTGCAGGCGGCCGACGCCGCTTACCGATTGCAGCGGCACAAGCTGGTCGCCGGCAGCGACCGCTGCATGCTGATGTGAGCCGCCAAGCACCCCGCACCATGAGCGCCACTGCCACCCGCTGCGCCACATCGCACCCGCAGTTCCTGACATTGAACGGCCGGCGCCTGTTCGCCTTGCAGATCGAGCCCACCGGGCCGTGCCATGGCGCGGTGCTGTACCTGCCGCCGTTCGCCGAAGAGATGAACCGCTGCCGGTCGCATGTGGTGGCCCAGGCGCGTGCCATGGCAGCCACCGGCCTGCGCTGCCTGCTGCTCGATCCATTCGGCACCGGCGAAAGCGATGGGCGCATCAGCGATGCCAACTGGCAGCTCTGGCTGGACGACGCCATCGCCGCCACGCGCTGGCTGGCCGCCATCGGCCCGCAGCCCGTCACCGTGTGGGGCCTGCGCACCGGCGCATTGCTGGCCTGTGACGTGGCCGCCAGCGCACAAGTGCAGGTGTCGCAACTGCTGCTGTGGCAGCCGGTGGTCGATGGCAAGCTGTTCATCAACCAGTACCTGCGCTTGCGCATTGCCTCGCAGATGGTCAGTGCCACCGAGCGTGAGACCACCGAGCAAATCCGCAGCCGTCTGGCCGCCGGTGAGGTCATTGAGGTGGCCGGCTACCCGCTCACCGGCAGCATGGCCGACAGCATCGGCGCGCGCCAACTGCACGGGCGCGGCCTGCCAACGTCGACCCGCGTGGCCTGGCTGGAGGTGGTGGCCAAGGCCGAGCAGCCGATGCTGCCGGCCAGCCGTCGGGTGCTGGATGCACTGCTGGCGCAGGGCTTGCCGGTGCGCAGCAGCACGGTGGCCTGCCCGATGATCTGGCAGCTGCATGAGCGCGCCGATGCGCCCGCCCTGGTGGCCGCCACGCTGGCGCTGCTGCAGGCGCCCCAGGCGCTGGACCCACCAACAGCAGCAGCACGTGGGCCCGGCGCAGCGCCTGCCGCCGCAGCCAGCGCACAACACCAGGCTTGAGCGACATGCCAACAACGACTGTGCGCGAGCTTCCCATCGTGTTTGACTGCCAGGGCAGTGAGCTCATCGGCATGCTGCATCTGCCGCCAGTGATTGGCACACGCGGCATGGTTGCCATGGTTGCCGGTGGTCCGCAGTACCGTGGTGGGGTGGCCAGGCTGCAGGTGCAGATGGCGCGCGAGCTGGCGGCCGGCGGCGTGCCGGTGATGCGCTTTGACCACCGCGGCCTGGGCGACAGCGAAGGCAGCTTTCGTGGCTTCGAGGATGCCGAGGCCGACCTGGCCGCGGCAATCGCCGCCTTTCGCCAGCATGTGCCCGCGCTGCACGAGTTTGTGCTCTGGGGTGGCTGCGACGCCGCAGCCGCCGTCTTCATCAACGCCTGGAAGTACCCCGAGGTCACCGGCATCATCGCCGGCAACCCCTGGGTGCACACCGAAGCCACCGCCGACGCAGCGGTGGTGCGCCACCATTACGCCAGGCGATTTCGCGAGAAGTCGTTCTGGCTGAAGGCGCTGCGCCTGCAATACAACCCGCTGCAGGCCATGGCCGTGCTGGGGCGTTTGCTGCGCACGCGGCTGCTGGCGCGCCGCCAACCCGCGGCCGGGTTGGCGCCTGCAGGTGCAGCCGACAACCCGTCGCTGCACTTTGTACAGCGCATGTGCAATGGCATCGGGCGCTTCAAGGGTGACGTGCTGCTGCTGATGAGCGGGCGCAGCCTGGTCAGCAAAGAGTTTGACGGCCTGGTGGCCGCAAGCCCTGCCTGGCAGCAAGCGATGCAGCGTCCGCGCAACCTGCAGCGCCATGACTTGCCCGACGCCGACCAGACCTTCTCGGCCATGGCCGTGCGCGACGAGGTCAACGCAGTGGTGTTGGCCTGGATGCGCGACGCCCGTGCCCCGCTCAAACCCAGCCCGGCCGAACCCAGCCTGATGCCACAGCCGCAGCGCTGAACATCCAGACCTGAACACACAGCCCGAGACACCGCCATGCAGAACCCAACACCCTTGGACGACGGCCTTGTGCTGGATGTCGGCGCCCACCTGGGCGAAGACAGCGATTTCTACTTGAAGCTGGGCTACCGCGTGGTGGCCATTGAAGCCAACCCGCAACTGGTCGAGCGGCTGGCCCAGCGCTTCGCGCAAGAAATCGCCCAGGGGCGCCTGACCATCGTGCCCAACGCCATCGGTGAATCCGACCAATTGATCACCTTCTACATCAACAAGAAGCTGTCGGTCTGGGGCACAACCGACCCGAAATGGGCCGCGCGAAATGCCGGCATGGGCAAAGACTCCGAAGAAATCCAGGTGCAATGCATCCGCTTCGAAGACGTGCTGGCACGCCATGGCCACCCGCTGTACGTCAAGATCGACATCGAGGGTGCCGACATGCTGTGTGTGCATGCACTGCAGCGGGTGAGCCCGGCGGCACGCCCGAAGTTTGTGTCTGTCGAGTCGAGCAAGACCTCATGGCGCGACCTGGTCGAAGAGTTCAACACCTTCGAGCGCCTGGGCTACACCCACTACCAGGTCATCGACCAGCGCCGGCACCGCAACGGCCGCTACCGGCGGCACGGCGGCGGTGACATCGAGCACCGCTTCGAGAGTGGTGCCACCGGCCCCTTTGGTGACAACCTGAGCGGGCCCTGGCTGAGCAAGCGGCAGGCGCTGATCAAGTACATCCCGATCTTCATTCTCTACAAGACCATCGGCGACAACACGTTCTTGCCCAGGGTGTTGCGCCGCCTGCCGCTGCTGCGCAGGACGCTGGACTGGGTGAGCTGGTATGACACCCATGCGATGCGGGCATGAGCCAAGCGCAAGCCATGGCACCTCGCTTCTCCGTCATTCTGGCCACCCGCGACCGGCCTGCGCTGTTTGAGGAGGCGCTGGCGTCGGTGCTGGCGCAGACCCATGCAGACACCGAGATCATCGTTGTCAACGACGGCTCCAGTGCCGCCTGCCTGGACGCCTATCGCGCCATCTGGGCGGCAGCCAGCGCCGCGCGCGGCGCAGCGTTCCAGGCCCATTCACTGGTGCACCGGCCCAAAGGCCATGGCCAGAGCTACGCCATCAACTTCGGCGCGGCCCAGGCCAGCGGTGACTACCTCTGCTTTCTCGACGACGACGACAAATGGACCGACCCGCAGCACCTGCAACGCGCCGCCGCCGCCATCGACGCGGCAGCTGGGAACGGCGAGGTGGCCGACCTGTACATGGCCAACCAAACCGCCTGGATCAACGACGACCGGCCTGTCGGTACGCTGTGGCTGGGCACGCTGCAAGCGCAGCTGCAGGCCGCCGGCCACAGCGCTGACGCGCTCGGCACCTACCGCGTTGACGTGCCGGCGCTGATGCGCTGCACCGGGTTTTGCCACCTGAACTGCCTGGTGGTACGGCGTGCGCTGTTCAACAGCGTGGGCGGCATGGACGAAGGCATCCGCTGGGAATGTGACCGCGACCTCTTCCTGAAGCTGATCGAGGCCAGCACGCTGATGCTGCACCACCCTGCCGTGGTGTCCTACCACCGCGTGCCCGACCCCAGCAAGGCCAACAACATGACCACGGCGCTGGGCATGGTCGAGAAGCGATTGCTGCAAAGCATCGTGCTCGACCGGGCCCTGGCACGCAGCAGCAACGCCAGCATCAGGCACCACGCGCGCGAACACAAGGGCTATGCCTTGAAGAAGATCGCGCTTGAATATGCCGACACCGGCAACTGGGCCGACGCCAGCTTCTATGCGGCCCAGGCGCTGGGCGCGGCGCCTGGCGCAAAGTGGCTGCTGTTCACCCTGCGCTGCCTGCTCAACCGCATGGTCGGCGCCGGGCGGCATGGCTGAAGTCCGCCGCTCGCTGGTTTATGCGGCGGCGCAGAGCTACTTTGGGGTGGCGCTGCAGCTGGTGTCGACCGTGGTCTTGTCGCGCATCCTCACACCCACCGATGTGGGTGTGTTTGCGGTGGCCACGGTGTTTGCCGCGCTGGCCACCAACTTCCGCGACTTCGGCATCGCCGAGTACCTGATCCAGGCCAAGCAGCTCAGCCGCGACAACATCCGGGCCGCGTTCGCCGTCAACATCGGCATGTCATGGGCCATGGGCCTGGCCATGTTTCTGGGCGCCGGCCCGGCCGCCGATTTCTACCGCTCGGAGGTGATGGCCGATGTCATGCGGGTGCAGGCGTTCAACTTTCTGCTGATCCCGTTTGGCGCCATCAACCAGGCCTGGTTCCGCCGTGAGATGAACTTCAAGCCGCTGCTGGTGGGCGGCATGTTGTCCGAAACGGTCTCACTGGTGCTGGCCATCAGCCTGGCCTTGCGTGGCTTCGGCCCGATGAGCCTGGCCTGGTCGTCACTGGCCGGTGTGGCCGTCACGGTGCTGGTGTCCATGCTCTACCGGCCGGCTCACTTTCCGCGCTGGCCCGGCCTGAAGGGTGTGCGTGAGGTGCTGCACTTCGGCAGTTTTGCCAGTGGCATCTATGTCTTGGCGCAGCTGGGGCGCGGTGCGCCCGAGCTGGTCATCGGGCGCGCGCAGGGCATGGCCGACGTGGCCGTCTTCAGCCGCGCCGGTGGCCTGGTGCAGCTGTTCAGGCAACTGGTCTTGAAGGCGGTGATGCCGGTGTGCCTGCCGTACTTTGCCAAATCGGTGCGCGAAGAGCAGAGCGTGAACCGCGCCTACATCCGCAGCATTGCCATCTTCACCGGCATCGGTTGGACGTTTCTTGGCTTCCTGGCGCTGGAGGCGTTTCCAGCCATCCGCATCATGTACGGCGACCAGTGGTTGGCGTCGGTGCCACTGGCCCATGTGCTGTGCATTGCCGGCGCGGTGGAAATGGTGCACTACCTGGCCAAGGAGGCACTGCTGTCGCATGGGCTGGTCAAGCTGGCCACACGCTTGCAGCTGCTGCTGCAGATCACCCAGATCGCAGGCCTGGCGGCGGTGCTGCCGTTCGGCCTGATCGGTGCCTGCTGGGGCCTGCTGGCGTCGGCTGTGCTGGGCCTGGGCCTGTCGCAATGGCATCTGGCCCGGGGTTGTGGCTTCACTGGCAGACAACTCTGGTCAGCGTGCCAAAAAAGTCTCCAGGTGACGGCGGTGTCACTGCTGCCGGCGGCGCTGCTCTTTGTGGCTTTGCCGGCGACTGAGGACAATTACGTCCGCCACATTCTGCTCAGCGCTGGCCTCACCTTGCTCTGCTGGACAGTGTCTCTGCGATTCATGCGGCACCCCTTGTGGCATGAGGTGGTGCATGCAGCAGGCCCAGCCATCAGGCGCCTGGCGGCCAGATGAGCCCGATCGATCGTCGCCAAGAACCACCGCACCGTCCACCCAACCCCGCACCCAACCCCGCAGCCCTGCATCCCATGCGCATCCTGTACCACCACCGCGTTGCGTCCAAGGACGGCCAGTTCACGCACATCGAAGAAATGGTGCATGCCCTGCAGGCCCAGGGCCACCAGGTCGAGGTTGTCGGGCCCGCTGTGCACCAGTCAGATTCCGGCCAGGGCGGCAGCCCGGGTTGGGTGGGCCGGCTCAAGCGTTACCTGCCCGGTGCGCTGTATGAGCTGGCCGAGGCCAGCTATTCGCTGGTGGCCTACCGCCGGCTGATGTTGGCCATGCGCAGCTTCAAGCCCGACGTGGTCTATGAACGTTATGCCCTGTACCAGCCGGCGGGTGTGTGGGCCTGCAGGCGCACCAACACACCGCTGATGCTGGAGGTCAATGCGCCCGATGCGTTGCAACGCCGAAAATATGACCAGCTCAAGCTGGGCTGGCTGGCCGACCGCTTCGAGCGCTACACCTTGCGTGGCGCCGACCGGGTGTTTCCGGTCACCCAGGTGCTGGGTGACATGCTGGTCGGCATGGGTGTGCAGGCCGACCGGCTGCGCATCATTCCCAATGGCATCAACCCGAAGGACTTCGCCAGCCTGCCCAGTGCCGACGCAGCCAAGGCCTGCCACGGCCTGGCGGGCCGCACGGTGATCGGCTTCATCGGCTTTGTGCGTGAATGGGATCAGCTCGACCGCATCGTGGCCTGGATCGCCAGGCGCCCGGCCGACGACAGCGCCAGCCTGATGGTGGTGGGTGACGGCCCGGTGCGCGCCGCGCTGCAATCGCAAGCCGCAACGCTGGGCATTGCACACAAGGTCGTGTTCACCGGCGTGGTGCCGCGCTCGGCCGTGCCGGCCGCTGCGATGGCATTCGATGTCGCCCTGCAGACCGCGCTGGTGCCCTATGCATCACCGTTGTGCCTGTTTGAGTACATGGCGATGGGCAAGGCCATCCTTGCGCCCGACCAGCCCAACCACCATGAGGTGCTGGTCGAGGGCCAGGACTGCCTGATGTACGACCCCGCCGATGCCAATGGCATCGAAACCCAACTCGACCGGCTGCTGGCCGACGGCGCCCTGCGCCAGCGCCTGGGTGCTGCGGCAGGCCAGGCGCTGCAAGCGCGCGGCTACCACTGGGCCAGCAATGCGCGCCGCGCTTTGGCTGCAGCCGACGAATTGCTGGCCCGGCGCGCCCATGCACATTGACCACGACAAGCCCTTGGCCACCAACCGCCCACCTGCAGCCAACGCCATGACCAGCAACCCTGCCGCGCTGTGCATTGGCTCGCCCCGCTTTCCTGACGGTTTTGACCTGCAGGACGGCCACGCGCAGGCCTGGCTGCGCCTCATCCGGCGCCATGGCCCACAAGCCGCGGCGGGCCTGGTGCAGGGTGACTTTGCGGTGGCACTCACGCTGGACGATGGCAGCGTGTTCATGGCGATCGACCGCTTCGCGGTGCGCTCGCTGTGTTACCGCATCGATGCTGGGCAGCTGCGCTGCGCGGCCCGTGCAGACACGTTGGCGTCAGCGGGTGCCGATCTCGACCCACAAGCGCTGTTCGATTACCTGTACTTCCATGTGATCCCGTCGCCACGCACCGTGTTCCAGGGCGTGCACCGGCTGCCGCCGGGACAGTTTGCGCTGTTTCATGCCGGCCAGTTGCGCGTGCAGCCCTACTGGGTGCCACGCTTCAACCCCGCGCCGGTGGCGCCGTTCGAGACGCTGCGCGATGAGTTCCGCACGCTGCTGCAAAGCGCGGTGGCGCAGCAACTGGACGGCAGCACGGCCGCGTGTTTTCTCAGCGGTGGCACCGACAGCTCCACCGTGGCCGGCATGATCGGCCTGGCTGCAGGCAAGCCTGCCGTCACCTACTCGATCGGCTTCGAGGCCGAGGGCTACGACGAGATGGCGTTCGCGCGGATGGCGGCCCGCCATTTCGGCTGTGAGCACCGTGAGCTGTATGTGACCCCCGATGACCTGGTGCGCGACATCCCCCAGGTGGCCGCTGCCTACGACCAGCCGTTCGGCAATTCATCGGCGTTGCCGTCGTACCACTGCGCTGCCAAGGCGCGTGCCGACGGCGTGACACGGCTGCTGGCTGGCGACGGCGGCGACGAGCTGTTCGGCGGCAACTCGCGCTACGCCGGTGGGCGCATCTTCGACCACTACCAACGTGTGCCGCAGCTCTTGCGCAAGGGCCTGCTGGAGCCGTTCTTCGGCCTGGACGTGGTGGCACGCACCCCCGGGCTGAAGAAGGGCTCGAACTACATCCGCCTGGCCAACACGCCGCTGCCCGACCGCGGCCAGGACTACAACCTGGTGCGCCGCCTCGGTTATGCCAATGTGCTGACGCCGGCCCTGTTGGCACAGGTGGATGTGGCCAGCGTCAACCTGCAGCAGCGCCAGGTGTGGGCCGAGGCCGATGCCGCGCACGAGATCGACCGCCACCTGGCTTATGACTGGCGCTACACGCTGGCCGAGTGCGACTTGCCCAAGGTGGTTGGCACCACCGCACTGGCGGGCGTGTCGGTGGGCTTCCCGATGCTCGATGACGCCTTGCTGGCGTTCTCGATGCGCCTGCCGCCCGACCACAAACTGCGTGGTGATGCACTGCGCTGGTTCTTCAAGGAAGCACTGCGTGGCTTCTTGCCCGACGGCGTGATCAGCAAGCAGAAACAGGGGTTTGGCTTGCCGTTCGGCGTGTGGATGGTGCGCCATGACGGGCTGAAGAAGCTGGCCGCCGATGCCTTGGCAGCCACCGTCGAGCGTGGCCTGGTGCAGCCGGCATTCATCAAGCAATTGCTGGGCGAGTTGCTGCCGCAGCACCCGCACTACTACGGCACCATGGCATGGATCCTGATCATGCTGGAGCACTGGCTGCGCGCGCATGCACCAGACTGGAAACTGCAGCGCTGACTGGCGGCCTTGGCAGGCCGGGTGGCGCCGTATCGCCGGCCCCCTGCCCCCCCTGGTCTGAGTGTCAAGGCCGTGGGGGATGCTGCGGCAGTGCCAGGCAAACTGAAATTAAGATGCCGCCTGAACAAAACTTGCATGGGAGCAACAGGTGAGCATGTCGCGCGAACAGATATTGGCGAAGCTGACGGAGGTCATCCAGGACCAGCTCGACCTGGACAGCTTGCAGCTCACGCCTGCCACCACGGCCGCTGATGTGGAGGGTTGGGACAGCCTGGCCAATGTGCGCATCATGATTGCCCTGGAGCAGGCCTTCGGCGTGACCTTCAGCGCGCACCAGATCACGTCGGTCGAGAACGTCGGCGAACTGCTCGACATGGTCGCCGGCATGCTGTAGCCGCGCCTGGACCAGCCACTGCCATCGACTGCCGCTGGCCCCTCGGCTGGCCGGCCCGTTGACGGGCACAGGCTCAGGCACAGGCCCAGGCACAGGCTTGGCCGACGACTGTCTCGCCTGGCCACCTCCATCCTCTGATGTGCACCTATGGACTTGCTTGAACTGCCCTGGTTGCCAGCGCCGCCGCCCGGCTTTCGTGACGATGTGCGGCTGTTTCGGCAATCGGCGGCGGCCGATACCCAGGCTCTCAGGCGGCTGGCCACGCACCGGCTCGATGCATCGCAGCTGAGCGTGCTGGCGCGCGCGTGTGCGCACGCGGCAAACACCAGCGGCGACACCGTGCTGCACTTGCGGCTGCTGTCCAATGCCACCCAGGACTTCAGCGCCACGGCCATCGCCGCCACCGCACCCCGCCACGGCCTGCTGTTGAACGTTTCGGCCGGGGCATTTGGCAGCTGGATGCAAGAGGCCCTGGACCCGGCATCCAGCACGGCGGCAGCCCGCCCGCAGTTCGTGCTGCTGGCAGTCGATTGGCGCGGCTTTGACATGAGCCCTTGCCCAGGCAACCAGGCGCTGGCCGAGCAGCGCGTGAGGGCGGCGGTGGACCAATTGCTGGGGGCAGCGGCAGCGCTGCTTGAACACGCCGGCTGCCAGGTGCTGGTGCAAACCTTGGCAGAGCCGACCGGTGCGCTGTTTGGCAGCTTGGACGCGCTGGTTCCCGGCAGCTTGCGCTGGTTGCTGCAGCAATTCAACCAGCAGCTCTGCGCACGTTTGCCGCCTGGCGTGCTGCTGCTGGACGTGGCCAGCATCGCGGCGCAAGTGGGCGCCACGCGCTGGCACCATCCGGGGCTGTGGCATGTGGGCAAGATTGCGATGGCGCCGCAGGTGCTGCCTCTGTATGCCGACCATGTTTGCCGCTTGCTGATGGCCAGCTGCGGGCTGGCGCGCAAGTGCCTGGTGCTGGACCTCGACAACACGCTGTGGGGAGGGGTGATTGGCGACGATGGCCTGGGCGGCATCGTGCTGGGCCAAGGCAGCGGCCAGGGTGAAGCGTTCTTGGCCGTGCAGGCCTGCGCGCTGGCGCTGCGTGATCGCGGCGTGATCTTGGCGGTCTCGTCCAAGAACAACGATGCACTGGCCAGACAAGCGTTTCGCGAACACCCCGACATGCTGCTGCGTGAGCACCACATTGCCGCGTTCCACGCCAACTGGCAGGACAAGGCCGCCAACCTGCGGGCCATCGCCGGCGCCTTGAACATCGGCGTTGATTCGCTGGTCTTGCTCGATGACAACCCGACCGAGCGGCACCAGGTGCGCCAGGCATTGCCCGAAGTCGGCGTGCCCGAGTTGCCCAGCGCTGCCGAGCACTATCCGGCGCTGCTGCTGGCGGCGGGTTACTTCGAGTCGGTGTTGTTCACCGACGATGACCGCTTGCGTGCGGGCCAGTACCAGCAAAACGCTGCACGCGAGGCCGCGCTGGTGGTCGGCAGTGATTTGCACGGCCATCTGGCCTCGCTCGACATGGTTGCCGAGTTCTCGGCGTTTGACGCTGTCGGGCGCGCGCGCATCACACAGCTCATCAACAAGACCAACCAGTTCAACCTCACCACCCGCCGGCGCACCATGGCCGAGGTTGAGGCGCTGGAGCACGACCCCATGGCCATCACGCTGCAAGTGCGGCTGACCGACCGCTTTGGCGACAACGGCATGATCAGCGTGGTGGTTGCCACACAAGCCGGTGCCGAGGTATTGATTGACACTTGGCTGATGAGTTGCCGGGTGCTCAACCGTGGGGTTGAACGTGCTGTGCTCAATGTCTTGGTGGCGTTGGCGCAAGCGCGCGGCGCCACGCGCATCGTCGGCTGGTTCTTGCCAACAGCCAAAAATGCCCTGGTGCAAGACCACTATGCCGCCCTGGGGTTCAGCAGTCTGAATGGCCAACCCGGCGCTGACGGCGAGGCGTCGGCTTGGTCGCTGGACATTGCCAATTTCACGCCGCGCGACTGCCACATCCAGGTGCAGCAAATTGCCGCCAGCGCCGTGCCTGAACCAATTGCTGACGCGGCCCAGGCCAGGCCCCAGGCCGGCGCTTGAACAGCCATGCTGTTCAACTCCTACGCATTTGTCTTCGGCTTCTTGCCAATCGTGCTGTTGGGTTATGCGCTGCTGGCCGCGCGGGCCGGCACAGCACGCTGGCCACTGTGGTGGCTGGTGGCTTGCTCAGCGGTCTTCTACACCATCTGGAACCCGATCAACCTGTTGATCATCGCGCCGTCGCTGGTCGTCAACTACTTCTTGGCCCGTGCCCTGCAGCACCGCGTTGCAAACCACAAGCAACCTGACCGCACCGCGTCGGCCATGCTGCTTGCCGGCATCGTTTTCAACCTTTGTTTTCTGGGTTACTTCAAATACCGCAATTTCTTTGTCGACAGCATCAACCAGGTATTTCTGACGCAATGGCCGCTGTTGGAGATTTTGCTGCCGCTGGGCATTTCGTTCATCACCTTCCAGAAGATTGCGTTCTTGGTTGATGTGCGTGTCGGCAACGTCAAGCAGTTTGAACTGGTCGACTTTCTGATCTTTGTGGCCTTCTTCCCGCAGTTGATTGCCGGGCCGATCGTGCACTACCGCGAGATGGTGCCGCAGTTTCAAAAGGCCACACCGCAAATCGAGCTGCACAATCTGTGCATCGGCTTGTGCCTGTTTGCCATGGGCTTGTTCAAAAAGGCTGTGCTGGCCGACGGCATTGCGCCACACGCCAGCAGCTTGTTTGCCATGAGTGACCGTGGTGAGCCACTTGGGTTGTTCTACGCCTGGCTTGGCGCACTGGCTTTCACGCTGCAGGTTTATTTTGATTTTTCAGGCTACTCCGACATGGCCATCGGGCTGGCCCGCATGTTTGGCATTCGCTTGCCGGTGAACTTCGACTCGCCGCTCAAGGCCACCAGCATCATCGATTTCTGGAACCGATGGCACATGACCTTGACGCGCTTTCTGACAGCGTACATCTACGCGCCCATCGCGCTGCATCTGACACGCAAACGCATGGCCCAGGGCAAATCAATGGTGGCAGCGGCTGGCTCCAGACCGGCTGCGTTTTTTGTGCTGGTGGCGACACCGACGCTGATCACCATGTTCCTGTCGGGCCTGTGGCACGGCGCTGGCATGACGTTCGTGCTGTATGGCCTGTTGCATGGCAGTTTGCTGGTGGTCAACCATGCTTGGCGGCAATGGCGGCCGCGCTGGAACCGCCAGCGCTACCAGCGTGTGATGCGGCCGATTGGCTTTGTGCTGACGCTGGCCTGTGTGGTGTTTGCGATGGCGTTGTTCAAGAGCCAGACTGTCGCCGGTGCGCTGCACATGATGCGCGCCATGCTGGGGCTGGACGGCGCCGTGCTGCCGCAGGCCGTGCTGGGCCGCCTGGGCGCGCCCGGCGCCTGGCTGCAGGCGGCCGGTGTCTCGGGCGATTTCTATTCAGGCACGGGGTTTGTCAGCTTGGTCCTCTGGGCCGTTGTGCTGCTGGTTGCAGCAACCACCTTGCCCAATTCCCTGGAGCTGATGGCCAGGTTCAACCCGGCGCTGGGCAAGAAGGCATCACCTGTCGGGCCTTGGTCGGTGTCCTTGAACGCCCGCTGGGCAACAGTGTTCGGCGTCACCTTGCTGGCCGGCGTGATGAGCCTGAACCAGGTCAGTGAATTTCTTTATTGGCAGTTCTGAGCCATGTCCGAGCGCCGCTTCTTGAGCTGGATATTCGGTGTGGCACTGGGCCTGGCCGCACTGGCGGCGGCGCTGTGCTGGGTGGTGGACCCGTATCTGGTGTTCGGTCAGGCGCGTTTTGCCGGCTTCAACCACATCAAGCCAGCTGTCACCACCCACGAGCCGATGATGAAGGCCTACCAGGCCAGCCGTGCCTGCGGCAAGACGCTGATCATCGGCAGCTCGCGTTCGGGCATCGGGCTTGACCCGAGCGGGCCTGCCTGGCCGCAAGCGATGCAGCCGGTCTACAACCTGAGCGTTGCCGGCACCAATCTGCATGATGCCCTGCCGTTGCTCAACATGCTGCTGGCACATTGCCAGCCGGACAGGCTGCCAACAACCCTGGTGGTCGGGCTGGACTTTGAATCGTTTCTGTCACAGGTGCGCCCTGCAACGGCACCCCAGCCCGTTGCCAACGACGCTGATCAGCAGCAAGCCGAGCGGTTGCAGGCGCTGGCGCGGCGCACATCGGGCGGCTTGTTGCAGCCAGGCCTGCTGTGGCGTGATGCGGCCACGTCGTTGCTGACCGTGTCAGCACTGGTCGACAGTTTGGCCACGCTGCGCGCCAGCCAACGTGCTGCGGGGCCCAATCTGCTGCCTGGTGGAAACTCGTCTGAATGGCAATTGCAGGCCTGGACACAGGCCGATGGTGCCGGCGCGCTGTTCCATCAAAAGCACCTGCTGACCGCGCGGCGCTTTGCAAAACCACACCAGTTGGGCGTGGCGCCCGACGGGGCGATCCGCGGCATGGCTGCGGTGTCGGCAATGCTGGGGTTGGCGGCGCAGCACAAGATGGCGGTGAAAATGGCGGTGCAACCGTCCCATGTCTCTCACCACGAACTCATTGACGCGCTTGGCCACTGGCCTGACTTCGACCGTTGGAAACATGCCTTGGCCGATGCTGCGCACCACGCCCGGCAGCGTGGCATGGATGTGACCGTCTGGGACTTTGGCGGTTATGAAGCCGATTACCTGCAGCCGGTGCCGGCGCGTGGTGACAGGCGCGCAGCAATGGCCGCTTTCTGGGACCCGGTGCACTACAACGCCATCCTCGGCCAGCGCATCACCGCAGCGTGGATCGGCGCGCCCGCCGCGCCAACAGCGTCATCGGCATCGGCATCGGAATCCGCGCTGGGCGCAGAACTGCGCCCGGAGACAGTGGCACAGCGGGTTTTTCAGGTGCGCCAGGCGCGTGAGCGCTGGCGCAGCGCCAACCCGCAGGCGCTGGCCGATGCCCAGCGCTACCGCTGCGCCGTGCAGGCCTGCCCTGGCAACGCCCGGCTGCATTGAATTGGCGCCCAGCAACCTGGCAACCAAGGCCCAATGACGATGACCCCCGTGATGCCACTGGCCGCGCTCGCCCAGGCCCAGTTTGACCACCTTGGCCTGGTCGTCAAATCCCTGCACAAGGGGCGCCAGGTGCTGGCTGCCGTGCATGGCGTCAACGATTGGACACAAAGCTTCACTGACCCGGTCAATGGTGTGCACATTCTGTTTGGCCGCGACCCCGCTGGCATGGTTTACGAATTGCTTGAACCGATCGATGCCACGAGCCCGGTGTATGGCGCCATGAAAACCCGCAAGAACCTGCTCAACCATGTGGCCTACCGCGTGCACGACCTGGCGGCCAGCACTGCTGCCATGCGCGCTGCCGGTTGCGCGCCGATCGGCAAACCGCAAACCGCCATCGCTTTTGGCAATGGCATGGTTCAGTTTTTTGTCAGCCCGCTGAGCACGATCATTGAGCTCATCGAGGCGCCTGGGCATGCCCATGCCTTTGGCGACCATCGGCTTGCCGTGCTGCCCGATTCATCACCTGGACCTTGAACATGATATCGACCGACCACCCGTCACTGGCCAAACTGGTTGCGCAGCAACTGGCGGCTTGGCCAGACCACGAGAAATTTCTGGCGTCAAGCTTCAGCGGCCGCTCGCAAAGCAGCATGGACGTCTCCGAAACGCTGTCAGCAGCGATTCTGGCCCTTGCCGACGACCTGGCCGACGGCCTGCACACACTCGTCAGCGACTACCGGTTTTTGTGTGAAGAGATCGTCCTGCCCGAGGAAATTCACTTTCGGCGATCTGGAAAATACCGACTGTCCAGCTTCAAAGAGGCCAACGAACAGATTTATGCAAACGCTGGCTACATGGCCCGCTACATGAACGGCCTGCTGTTGTCGAACGTGTTCTGGGCCAACCATGCCAATGCCTTCGCGCACTTTGCGACGCAGTATCTGCCGCAACTGCCGGCCAACAGCCGGCACTTGGAAATTGGCCCCGGGCATGGCCTGCTGCTGTACTTTGCCGCGCAAAGCCCGAATGTGCGGGCCATTGCAGGTTGGGATGTCAGCCCGACCAGCATCGAGAAAACGCGCAACGCCCTGGCGCGGCTTGGCGCCCGCCTGAGCGCGACACTGTCGTTGCAGGACATGTTTCTGGCCGCGCCGCCCGCCGCCGATGACTGCTTTGACAGCCTGGTGATGAGCGAAATCCTCGAACACCTGGAAGACCCGGTGGCAGCGTTGCGCAGCGCGGGCAACGCGCTGCGCCCGGGCGGGCTCTTGTATGTGCATGTGCCGGCCAACAGCCCGGCGCCTGATCACATCTTCCTGTTCAACGGCCCGGAACACGCCGCTGACCTGGTGCGGCAATCGGGCTTCGAAGTCATTGACCTGCAGGCGTTCCCGATGTCGGGCACCACGCTGGACCGCGCGCGCCGCCACAAGCTGGCGGTCTCCTGCGTTGTAGTGGCGCGAAAGCCCGGCCTGGCTTAGCGCGCTGTGGCCGTGCTGGGTGTGGTGGGCTTTTCCAGCGTGACCATCACCCAGCCCCTCAGGCCGCGCAAGGCGTTGAAGCGGCTGACCAGGCGCTCGAAGGCCATGCCGACCGCAAACGCGATGCCGCTGAACATCAGGTAGTTGGGGTACTGGCTCAGGTAGTCGATGCGTGCCACCTGCAGGTGCGCATGCTGGGCCAGGCGCTCGATGTCGCGCCGGGTGTTGGTCTTGTAGGCGGTGGGGAAGGTGTCTTCCTCTGGGCGGCCCTCGACAGCACGCACCACCCTGGCATGGAAGCGGTTGGGCACCAGGCGCGCCACCTGGGTGCCGTAGTCCCAGAAGTTGGCGGTGAGAAACACCACTTTGCCACCCGGCCGCAGCACACGGGCCAGTTCGGCATACACCGCAGCGGGGTCGGTGAGGTGCTCGAACACACTGCGCGACATCACCAGGTCGACACTGCTGTCGGCCACCGGCAGGCGGGCGAGGTCGGCGTTGTGGGCCTCGATGCCGGCCGGCACATCGGTGAAATCAACCAGCTCCACACCGATCAGCTTCGGTACCTTGCCTTGAAACTTCTGCAGCACCGGCATGGTCCGGCCGCAACCGGCGTCCAGCAACACCTGGGTCTGTGGCCCGATCAGGGACTGCACATGCCGCTCGAACACCCGGTAGGGGTGCGAGGCGTTGTTGTAGTAGCGGTCACGCAGGCGGATGGCAAGCGGCGAAATCATGGTGGTGAAAGCTCTCGTGATGGCATGGATGCGGGCCGCCCGCCGCTGGCATCAGGCGGTTGCAGGGCGGGCAATCTGGAACGGGCCACCTCGGCGCTTGGCAACCAGCCGCGCAAGCCAGGGCACTGGCGACATGTCCCACGGCGTGAAACGCGGCAATTGAAAGACATCACTGCCTGGCGCTGCCACACCTGGTGCGGTGGACACCGCGCCGGCAAAACCAAGCCGCGCGGCAATCACCGCGTGCCGATGGCCATAGTCTTTGTCGGGCCGGCCGTTCGGGTAGGCAAACAGCGCCACCGGGTGGTCGATCAAGTTCTGCAGCAGGCTGCGGCTGTCGGCCAGCTCGCGTTCAGCCTCGGCGTCGTCGACCAGGTTGAGGATCGGGTGCTGCACCGTGTGGGCACCGATCTCCATGCCAGCGGCATGCATGGCCCGCACCTGGGCGCGCGTCATCATCATGTCGTTTGGCAAGGGGCTGGGTTGGCAGTGCTGCTGCAAGCGTTGCAAGGCAGCCTGGCGCTGTGCCGGGCCCATGTACTTGATGACGGGCAACAACGTCGAGATCGCCGCCACACAGCGCTGGGGCGTGCCCAGATCGAACACACCCAGGCCAAATTCAGCCAGGTCAATGCGCTTGGCGCTGCTGCGCCGCACGCACTCAATGACCGAGTCATTGAACATGCGCCCACCATCGAGGAACCCGGTGGCGATGAAGAAACAGGCGCTCAGGCCGTGGCGTTGCAGGATCGGCAGGGCGATGTCGTGGTTGTCGGCATAGCCATCGTCGAAGGTGATGCACAAGGCCCTGGGTGGCAGGTTGCCCTGGCCCAGACGCCGCACGGCATCGGCCAGCGTCAAGACGTTGAAGCTGCGTGCCACCAATGCCATCAAGCGGTCAAAGCGCGCTGCGTCCACTTCAGCGGGGAACAGCGCGTCAGGGGCCGCCAGGACCCGATGGAAGATCAGGATCGACAGCCGCTGCCCGCTGGCCAGAGACAGCCCGCGCATGCCGACGCTGGCCGCCAGACCAGCGGCCATGTCAGCGTAGCTCATGGTGTTGCAAGGCCAGACGCGCGCCGGCAGCTGCGCGCAGCGCAGCCGGCGTGGGCGCCGGCGCCTGCGCTTGGAGCAGCCGATCCTTGACCGCGCACTGGCACAGGGTGACAAAGGCCAGGATATAGAACGGCAGGTCAAAGTTCATCAGCGACAAAAATGCGCCACCGGCGCAGAACCCAGCCGTGGACACCTGGCACATGCGCAGCAACATCGGCACCCAGGCATCGACCTCGGAGAGCTTTTCAGCCTGCTTGGACAAACGCGACGATGTGACCCAGACCCAGACCCATAGAAAGAGGTAGAGCAACAGGCCCACGAATCCATGCTCGCCAAGCGCCTGGAAGTAGATGCTGTGGGCGACCCAGGACGCCCCTTGAAAAATCGCGTACTGCTGACCGGTCGGCGCATAGCGGGCAAACAGCGCGGTTGTGTCGGCGCGGAACCCGGCGCCCACCAGCGGGCGGTCCACAGCCACGTTCCACAACGTGTGCCAGGTGTACAGGCGTGACATGGCTGAACTGTCTTCACCAAAGTTCTGGATCGTGTCCATGCGTGACGACCAGGTGTCGGGCATGAAGGCGATGCCGATGGCAACAATGGTCAGCAGCACCATGCTGAAGCGCACCGGGTACTTGGTCTTGGTGCCCAACACAAAGACCATCACCAACAAGCCGACCAGGGCGCCGCGCGATTGCGAGCCCAGGATGGCAGCGCCGACCAACACCATCGTCAACACCAGGAAGTGCCGCAGCCACCGGTTGGTGGCGACGTGCCGCAGGTAGTACAACAGCGGCAGGACGATGATCAGCGCAACCGCCAGCGAATTGTTCTCTTCGACCATGCTGCCCGGTGGCCCCCAGACCCGGTAGGCGCCACCAGTGGCGATGGTGAAGATGCCGCCCTTGAAGCCGAAGAAGGCGATCGACGCCACCACCACCCACACCAAGGTGTCGGTCTGCTTGCGCCCACGGATCACCATCAGCGTGGCCAGCAGCATGACGTAGATCTTCGAGACGAAGGTCCAGCGCTCCCAGACCATGTCGGTCGGGTTGATCGACACGGCCGAGGTCAGCGTCATCCAGCCCCACAGCACCAGCAAGCCGACGGTGCCGCCATTCAACGGCAGTGGCTTGCGCGACTTCGAGAACAGCATGCTGGCGAGCGTGACCACCGCCGTGGCATACGCCCAGGGCACGCTCAACGCAAAGCCATACGACATCCGGTGCGGGTTCATCAGCGACAGCCAAGCCCAGAGGTAGGCGCCGGTCTCTGGCCGGCGCAAGGTTCGCACCAGCAGCACCAGGACGATGACGGTCAACAGAATGTCGCGCATCGTCGGCCTCAGGCGGCCAGCGTCTGGAACAGCGCCAATTGGTCCTGGCTGGTGCGCTCCCAGCTGAACTGCTGGGCATAGGCCCGCACGGCGGCGCGGTCGGTGCCGGCACGCAACACGCCGTCGATGGCGTCGGCCAGGGTCGTCGCGCTCGGCTGCGCCACCACCCGGCCGGCCACCGCTGTCTGCACGATCTCGCGCACACCCCCCACGTCACTGGCCACCACAGGGGTGCCGCAGGCCATGGCCTCCAGCAGCACGTTGGGCCAGCCTTCGCGGCTGGACGCCAGCACCAGCATGTCGGCCGCGCTGTACCACTGCGGCAAATCCTGGTTGGGCACCATGCCGACAAAGCGCACCGCGTCGTGCAAGCCGAGTGCACTGGCCTGGGCACGCAGGAAGCCTTCGTCCGGGCCTTCGCCGACGATCAGCGCCACGGCGCCGGGATGCTGGCGCCGCACCTGTGCCAGCGCGTCGATCAGCAGCCGTTGCCCCTTGTGCACCTGCAGGTTGCCCACTGCCAGCAGCACCGGCGCACCATGGATGCCCAGCGCCTGACGCATGGCCTGCGGCTCACTGGGTTGGAACCGGTCCAGATCGACGCCGTTGCGCATGACATGCAGGGTGCCGGGGTCAAAGGCCAATGCACGCATGCGCTCGACCAACGCGGCCGAGACGCCGATCGAGGCGCTGGCGCGTGAGCCGGCCCATTGCAGCATCTTGCGCGGCCAGTGAAAGCTGGGGATCAGGTTGATGTCGGTGCCACGCGCGGTCACGGTCACCGGCGTTTTGAAGCAGGCACCCAAGATCGCCGCTGCCACGCCGTCAGGGTAGTAGTAGTGGGCGTCGATGACATCGAAATCAAAACCGGACGCCCGCAAGCGGCGCAGCGACGGTGCCGCACCCAGGGCCAGCAGAAACGGCGCCAGCGTCATGCCAACCTTGGGCGGCAAGAAGTAGCGCGGGTGCACCACCTCGATGCCGTTGCGCAGCTCATGCGCGGGGCAACGCGCCATGCGGGCGTAGTCGCCCCAGCGCTCGGCGGTGAATGGAAACCAGGGCACGGGCGCGACCACGCGGGTCTCGATCTGGCCGGTCTTGAGCAACTCACGCAGCCGAGTCTCGACAAAGATGCCGTGCATCGGCCGCGCCGCGTTGGGGAACAGCGTCGAGAACAGCACGGTTCTGACATGGCGGCTCATCGGTGGCGCATCGGCAGGGCAATGATCGGCATCACACCGGGGCCGGCTCAGGCCGCCACCGGCAGCTGCGCCTCACCCATGGCGTTGCGCAGGAAGGCGTCGAACATCAGCAGCGTCCACAGCGGCGTGCTGTGGTCGGCGCGGCCGGCTTCATGCTGCTCGACCAACTGGCGCACCGCGGCCGGGTTGAGCCAGCCGCCGTCCAACACCGGCCCTTCGAGCAAGGCACCGCGCAGACGATGGCGCAGCGGGCCGCGCAGCCAGCGCGCCAGCGGCACCGAGAAACCCATCTTGGGCCGGAACAACACGTCATGCGGCAGGTGCGGCTCCATCGCCTTCTTGAAAAATGCCTTGCCATTGCTGCCACGCAGCTTCAATGCCGACGGCAGCGTGGCCACCCACTCCACCAGCTCGTGGTCCATCAGCGGCTCACGCACTTCCAGTGAATGCGCCATGCTGGCGCGGTCAACCTTGGTGTTGATGTCGCCCACCAGGTAGGTGTGGGTGTCGATGTACTGGATCAACGCCAACGGGTCGTCGGTGCCGGCGCGGCGGGCGTGGCGGTCAAACACCTCGGCGGCGCTGTAACCGCCAAGCTGCGCCTTAAGCGCCGGGCTGTAGAGCCGGCTGCGCATCGGCTCGCGGATGAAGCACATGCTGTGGAAGTAGGCCTCGACCGAGGTGCGCGCCATGCCCTGGAAGGTGGTCTTGGCGCGCAGCATCCGTGGCGCCCAGTCGGCCTTGGGGTAGATGCGGCCCAGCAAGCCGAACACCGGGCGGCGCACACCCTCGGGCAGCGCAGCGCGCATGCGCTCTTCCATCAGGTGCAATTGGTAGCGGCGGTAGCCGCCAAAGGTTTCATCGCCGCCGTCGCCCGACAGCGCCACGGTGACATGCTTGCGCGCCAGTTGGCAGACGCGGTAGGTGGGGATGGCCGAGCTGTCGGCATAGGGCTCGTCGTACAGCCTGGCCAGGGTGTCGATCAGGCCGAAGTCATCGCTGCTGACGGTCTCGACGCGGTGGTTGGTCTGGTAGCGGTCGGCCACCAGCTTGGCGAACTCACTCTCATTGAAGGCCGGATCGTCGAAGGCGATGCTGCAGGTGTTGACGGGCCCGGCAGACAGCCCGGCCATGGCCTGCACCACGGCACTGGAGTCGACCCCGCCCGACAGGAATGCACCCAGCGGCACCTCGGCAATCATGCGCAGCTGCACCGATTCACGCAGCCGGCGTACCAGTTCATCACCGGCGTCCTGCTCGGTCATCGGGTTGTCGAGCGTGAAGCGAACATCCCAGTATTCACGCGGCTCGCCCACGGCCTGGCCCCGGCGGATGGCCAGGGTGTGGGCCGGCGGCAGCTTCCTGGCCTGGCGGAAGATGGTGCGTGGCTCGGCCACATAGCCCAGCGCGAAATACTCCTCCAGCGCGAGTGGGTCGATGTCGCGGCGCAGACCGCCGTGTGCCAGCAGCGACTTCAGCTCACTGCCGAACAGCAGCGTGCCGTCATCGAGCAGCGCGTAGTACATCGGCTTGACACCCAAGCGGTCACGGGCCAGGAACAGCGTCTGCTTGTTGCGGTCCCAGAGCGCAAACGCAAACATGCCGCGAAAGCGCTTGACGCAGTCTTCACCTCACTGCTCCCAGGCGTGCACGATGACCTCGGTGTCGCTCTTGGTCTTGAACACATGGCCGCAGGCCTGCAGCTCGGGGATCAGTGTCTGGTAGTTGTAGATCTCGCCGTTGAACACCACCACCACCGAGCCGTCTTCATTGAACAGCGGCTGCTGGCCGGTGGCGATGTCGATGATCGACAGACGGCGGTGGCCGAAGCCGAGCCCGGGCTCGATGTGCAAGCTGCCTTCGTCGGGGCCGCGGTGCAGCTGCGAGTCATTCATGCGCTGCAGCACCGCCTGTGCCACGGCATGGCCGGCGCGCGTGTCGAAGATGCCTGTGATGCCACACATGTCAGGACCGCCCCGCCGTTGCGAAGGGACTGACCGCTCCCAGGCCCACGAAGGGGGCCCTTGCAGGGCCAGGACGCAGCGAACGACGCAAGTGTTGGGGTGTCATGTCAATGCTTTCTGGCAACGTGCCCAGCCATGGCCAACTGCCGGTCATACAGGCCATGGTAGGCCGCCACCATGGCCTGCAGGCTGAATCGGCGCTCGACCTCGGCGCGCCCCGCGCGGCCCATGCCGGCACCGCAGTCGGCCTGGCGCCACAGCCCCAGCAGAGCGTGAGCCATGGCATCGGCATCACCGGATGGCACCACCCGCCCGCTGCGGCCATCAGCCACCAGCTCGGCGTTGCCACCCACCGCCGTGGCCACCACCGGCAAGCCACTGGCCATCGCCTCCAGGATGGTATTGGAGATGCCTTCGGCCAAGGACGGCAACACAAAACAATCGAAGCTGCGCATGACATCGGGCACATCATCGCGCTCGCCCGGCAGCCAGGCAGCAGCGGCTGCGCCGGCCTGCTGCAGCACCGCCTGGGCCACCGCACGCAGCGGGCCGTCACCCACCAGCACCAGCCGCGCCTGGGCGGCAAACGCGGCGTCCAGCGCACGGGCGCGTATGAATGCGTGTGCCAGCAGCGGCTGGTTCTTCACCGCCGCCATGCGGCCGACCGTGCCCACCACCCAATGCGCCGGCCGCACAAACGGGCTGCCGCTGAGCGGCACGGGCTGCTGCGCATCAGCGGGGCAGAAGCGGTCTGCATCGACGCCGTTGTAGATCTGGTCAATGCGCTGCGCCGCGATGCCCACCGCGCCGCGCAAGTAGCCCTGCAAGTCACGCGACAAGGCCACATGGTGGTGCACAAACGGCGCATACAGGCGGCGCAGCCGCTGGTGGTGCCGGCTGCTGCCGTCCAGGTCATCGATGTCGCGGCCATGCTCGCCATGGATGCGCACAGGCACCCGCGCAGCCCAGGCGGCGACCTGCATCTCCAGCGCCGCCAGGTTGCGGCTGTGCACGATGGCCGGGCGGTGCTGGCGCAGCAGGCGCCACAGCGCCGGGTACAGGCGCACACCATGGCCCGGGCCCTTGTGCAAGGCCACGCAGTCGACATCAGGGCGGTGCAGGCGTTGGCGGAAATCGGTCACCTCGGTCAGCGCCACCACCATGTGGCGGTAGGCGTCGCCCGGCATGTGGTTGATCAGGTTGACGACGCCGTTCTCCAGGCCACCGGTGTCGAACCGGTGCAGCAGGTGCAGCACCAGCGGCGGCTGGCGGTTGGCCGCCACCGGCTCAGGCTGGTGGTGTGCCACCACCAGCGGCGGCGCTTGCAACCTCACAGCCTCCAGACGCGGAAGCCCGCGCCCTGCAGGGCAACGGCATCGAAGGCGGCCTTGACATCGATGAACGCGCCGCCCTGCACCAGCTTGCGGCCGATGTCGTCGGTGCCCAATGCCGCGTACTCGCGGTGCGACACCGCCGCAACGATGGCGTCAGCACGCGGCAGTTCTTCAAACGGCAGCAGGCGCACGCCGTACTCATGCATGGCTTCGTCGGCCTTGGCTTGGGCATCGGTGACAAACACCTCGACGCCAAAACTCTGCAGCTCTTGGATGATGTCGATCACTTTGCTGTTGCGCAGGTCACCGCAGTTCTCTTTGAAGGTGAGCCCGAGCACGTTGACCTTGGCGCCCTTGACGAGACCACCCGATGCAATCATGTGCTTGATGGTCTGCTCGGCGATGAATTTGCCCATGCCGTCGTTGATGCGCCGCCCGGCCAGAATCACCTGCGGGTGGTAGCCGATCATGTCGGCCTTGTGCGTCAGGTAGTAGGGGTCGACGCCGATGCAGTGCCCGCCCACCAGGCCGGGCTTGAACTTCAGGAAGTTCCATTTGGTGCCGGCAGCCTCGAGCACCTCGCTGGTGTCGATGCCCAGCTTGTCGAAGATGATCGCCAGCTCGTTCATCAGCGCGATGTTCAGGTCACGCTGGGTGTTCTCGATCACCTTGGCCGCCTCTGCCGCCTTGATGCTGCTGGCGCGGTGCACACCGGGCTCGACGATCAGCTCATAGAGCTTGGCCACCTTGTCCAGCGTGGCCGGCGTGTCACCCGAGACGATCTTCAGGATCTTGGTGAGCGTGTGCTCTTTGTCGCCTGGGTTGATGCGCTCGGGGCTGTAGCCAACAAAGAAGTCCCGCTTCCACGTCAGGCCCGATTCGCGCTCGAGCACCGGGATGCACACCTCTTCGGTGGCACCAGGGTAAACGGTGGACTCATAGACCACGGTGGCACCTTTCTTCAGGTGCCGGCCGGCGCTGGTGGACGCGCCGATCAGTGGCCTGAAATCAGGGATGTGGGCCTGATCGACCGGCGTTGGCACGGCCACGATGATGATGTCGGCCTCGCCCAGCAGTGCGGCGTCAGAGGTGTAGACCGCGTGCGTGGCCGCAGCCAGCTCGGCGTCTGGCAACTCACGCGACGGGTCGGTGCCGCGCTGGCAGGCCGCCACCTTGTCGACTGCAATGTCAAAGCCGATGGTGCGCAGGCGCTTGCCGAACTCCACCACCAGGGGCAGGCCCACGTAGCCCAGGCCAATCACCGCAACTGTCGTCATTTGGTTCGAAGCCCTTTTGCCGGAGCGCAATTGTCCATGGCGCAGGTTCAGCGGCTGTCGCGCGCCTGCGCCAAACTGCGCTCAAGCATGGCGAAGTTCTCGCTGACGAAGGCTGCCAGCTGCGCCTGCGCGGTTGCATCGTCGACCTGCGAGGACACCAGGTGGATGGCGGCGCCGTCATCGGGCTGCCCGCGCACGGCCTGCCAGGCCTGCAGCAGCTTGGCCTGCACATCGCCGTGCGCCAGCGGGCCGCCCAGCCAGTACAGCCGCCACACGGTGAGGCGCTCACGTTGGCTGCTGCTGCGCTCGTCAACGTCAGCGCGCAGCAGCGTGGCCTGGCGCCAACGCACATTGCGGCCGCCGATCAACGTGCTGGCGCTGCCCTCGGCCAGCACATGCCAGCGTTCGTCGCCACCTTCGATGAAGCGGTTGGCCGAGCTGACCAGCTTGACATCACCTGACTGACCGCGGTGGTAGGCCAGGTGCACGCGCACTTGCTGGTCTTGCGGCCCGCGGTAGACCATGGCCGGCCGCGCGCTGGCGCTGGGGAAGAACGGCTCCCAGGCCCCCGCTGGCAGCGGCGTGCCCTGCCAGCTGCCCAGCGTGGTGGGCAGGGCCAATTGCAGCGCTGCGCTGCTGGCCGCTGGCGCGCTGCGCAGCTGGCTCATGGCCGGCCAGGCCACCACCAGCAGCGCCAGCGCGGCCATGGCCATCGGGCGCCAGGCGGCAACACCTGGGTCAGCGCGCTGGCTGGCTTGTTGCACGGCGGTGGCAGTGGCCAACGCGCTGTCGTCGGCGTCTGCCCAGCGTGCACCGATGAAGAACAAGGCCAGGATCACGACACCGAAGAACACCCAGCCGTAGACCAGGTGGTCCACGCCGGTGGCGATCTCGTTGTTCGACAGATGGCCCAGCATCACGATGATGTAGGCGCGCACCCAGTTGGCCAGGATGGGCAGCACGATGGAAATGCCGACGAAGATCAAGCGCTTTCGGGTGCTGCTGTAGTTGAGATAGGCAAACAGGCTGCCAACCATGAAGGTGGCCATCAGGTAGCGCACGCCGCTGCACGCCGCCACCACCGCCCAGCGGCCCGACGGGATGACCAGCTGCTGGCCTTCCTGGTAGACCGGAATGCCGGTGAAGCGCAGCCCGGCCACCAGGGCCTCTGCGGTCCAGTGCATCAGCGTGGGGGTCATGAACTCGCCGATCGGCACGGCGAAGAACGTGAACGCCAGCGGAAACGCCAACACCCGTGTGACCTGCCAGCCCAGTACCAGCGGCACGCTGGCCACCAGCATGGCTGTCAGCGCCAACTGTGTGGCGGCGGCCACATTCACCAAGTCACCCAGCCACCACAGCAGCGCCAGGCCGGCCATCGGCAGCAGCACCCAGGGCAGCGGTTTGGGCTGCAGCGGTGCCAGCTCGCCGCGCTTGCGCCAGATCAGCCAGGCGACGATGGGCGGCACGACGAAGGCGTGGGTGAAGGTCTCGGAGCGGATCCAGATCTCGACCATGGCGGCTGCCGTGCCGCGGTAGCCCAGCAGCAGCAGCAGCACCAGGCCCAGGGTGACAGCAAACGGCAGCCGCCAGGCTTCGCGCACCTGCGATGGCGACCAGGCCAGGGTTGTCATGGGTGTGTCACCTCGGGGTGCATCGCGGGGGGTCTTTCGGTTTGCAGCTTGGCGTGCGTTGTGGCTGGCAGGCCCACTTGGGGCGCCAACGCATGGGAAAGTTCGGCATCGATGCCGGCCAGCCGGGCCGGCCAGCTGAAATGGGCCAGCACGCTGACACGGCCGGCCTGGCCGATGGCACCAGCGCGGGCCCGGTCGGCCAGCAGCGCGCTGATGTGCTCGACATAGGACTGGGCGTCATGCGCCGCCAGGATGTCGGTGCCTGGCGTTGCGGCGATGGCCTCGACGCAGTGGGCCGCAGCCACCACCGGGCGGGCCATGGCCATCGCCTCCAGCACTTTGTTTTGTACGCCACGTGCCAGCCGCAGTGGCGCCACCACCACCGCAGCATGCTGCAGCCAGGGCCGCACATCCGGCACAGTGCCGCTGACCTGCACCGCCTCACCGGCCAGCGCCAACACGGCCGGCGTGGGGCAACGGCCAACGATGTGCAGCCGCAGGCCCGGCCAGCGCTGGCGCAGCGATGGCAGCACCTGGGCCACGAACCAGCACACCGCATCGACGTTCGGCCAATAGTCCATTGCACCGGTGAACACCAGCGGTTGTTCGCCGGCCGCAAACGGCGAGGCACGCCCGGCAGCGGGCTGAAAGAAGTCGGCGTCCACACCGTTGCCAAGCGCCAGCACCTGGCCCTGGCTGTCGGGTGCCAACTGGGTGAACAGCGCCACTTCCTTGTCGGTGACGAGAAAGGCGCGCCGGGCCCGGGCCACCACCGTGCGCTCATAGGCCAGCAGGCGCTCGCCCTCGCGGCGGTACAGCCACGACAGCGGCCAGCGGTGGCGCACAGCGTATTCGGCCCACTTGGCCGAATCCACGTCGACCAGATCGGCCAGCATCGGCAGGCCCGGGTGGGCCAGCGCATATGGCGCCATCGACGATGAGAACACCAGCACCGCGTCGATGGCGTGTTCGGCCACGACCTGTGCCACCCATTGCTGCAGCCGGCTGCTGTGGTAATAACGCAGCGTCAGCGGCTCGCCGCGCAGCAGGCCAGCCAGGCTGCGCAACTTGGCCACGCGGGGCACCAATGGCACGGCACACAGGCCAGCGCACAGGCCACGCACCAGCGGCACATGCTGGGCGTCGTCGGGGTCATCAACAAAGGTGCCCAGGTACACGCTGTGCCGCGCCGCCAGGTGCTTGAGCAAGTGGTACGAACGCAGCTTGTCGCCCTTGTTGGGCGGGTAAGGCAGGCGGTGCACCAGATAGAGCAGCTTGGCCACGGGCGTGTTCTCAGTGCGGATGGTGCCGGGCGCTCAGCCCAGGTTGCGCACCAGCATCGGCCCCAGCCGGTTGGCCACGCCGATGGGCAGGCGCCGCCAGGTCTGGATCAGCAGCTTGTACTTGGGGTTGTTGGGGTTGTTCTGGGGCACGGCGTCGCGCTTGTAGAGCTGGTATTCATAGTGCAGCGGCGTGGGCTCGAAGCCCCAGTTCTTCTTGAAGGCATAGGGCCCGGTGCCCTGCTTGCTGCGGCCGTAGTCAAACACCGTGCAGCCACGCGCGGTGGCGTGGCACATCAGCTGCCAGTACTTGAAATCATTGCAGGCCAGGTCGCGCGCCGATTCGTCATCACCGGCGTAATAGGCCAGCACTTCACCGCGGAAGTAGAAGCTCAGCACCGACGACAGTGCCTTGCCGTCGGGCGCTTCGACAGTGAGCACATCGCAATCGGCGCCGAACTCGTCGCGCAGCGTCTGAAACCAGCGCTGCGGCAGCGCCGGTGTGCCGTGGCGGTGCACGTTGTCGGCGTACAGCGCAAAGAAGCGGTCCACGCCTGGGTCGAGCTTGGCCACCAGGCCGTTCTTGATGCCCTTGCGCACCATCGCCCGCTGCTTGCGCGGGATGGCCAGCATGTTGGCCTCATCGTCTGCCAGCAGGGGCTTGCGGAAGGTGACGTACAAATCCTGCAGCGGCCAGTCGGCATGCTGGCGTTGCACATGGCGCAGCTCCAGGTGCTGGGCGCCCAGTTGCTGGGTGATGCGGCCGGCCTCGGCCTGCAGCGCGGCAGCGGCTTCGGGCGTGTTGGCGGCCACGCCGCCGTAGACGGCAAACGGCAGGCTCACCACCGCATGGCCGAACAGCATGCTCTTGACCTGGGCCAGCGGCAGCACGCCGTCGATCACGCCGTCACGCTCGGCATACAGCATGGCCAGCGGGTGCTGGAACACGCGGTCCAGCGCGCGGCCCCAGCCGGCGCGGTGGAAGAACGTGGCCTGCGGGCAAGCTTGCACGAAGGCATCCCAACGGGCCGCCGTCGCGGCGTCCGCGACAGACAGTCGCTTGATCTCGATCACAGGGCGTTGTGGAATCAGTTCGCCGCCAACAACCGGCCGGGCGAAGCCTGTGGCGGGATGGCTTGTTGCAGAAAAATCTCGTCCATGCGACCCCAGCGGAAGTCGCGCAACAGCGCTTCCAGCCGCTGCTCGGTGCGTCCGATGTTCACATAGTGGCGGAACCGGGTCTTCCAGTTGATCCCGTGGACACGGGGCTGGGCGTGATCGATTTCCCAAGGATGGAAATAGAAGATCGCCGCCGCGCCGTCATGCTGGTTGACACGCTGGATCATCCAGCGCGACAGCGCATACGGAAACAGCCGAAACCAGCCACCGCCCGACGACGGCAGGTTGCGGTCACCCAGGCGCACCGTGGTCACCGGCACCTCCAGCAAGCCGTCGCGCACCGCATGGGCAAACCGCGGCGCACCAGGCATGCCGTAGTGGTCATGCTTGATCGGATAGATGCTGCTGCTGTAGCGGTGGCCGGCCTCCAGCAGGCAGTCAAAGGCCCACAGGTTGTTCTCACCGATGGAAAAGCTGGGTGCCCGGTAGCCTTGCACCACCACACCGCCGATGTCTTCGAGCAGGCCCTTGGCGCGCACGATGTCCTGCATGAACTCAGTGCGGTTCAAGTCAGTGGCGCGCTGGTGGCCGTGGCCGTGGCTGGCCAGCTCATGGCCGCCATCGACGATGCGCCGCACCAGCTGCGGGTAGCGCTCAGCCACCCAGCCCAGGGTGAAGAAGGTGGCATGGGTCTGGTGGCGCGCCAGCAGCGCCAGGATGCGCTCGACATTGGCCTCAACCCGGCATTCACGCGTGTCCCATTCACTGCGCTGGATGTACGGCGCCATCGCCGAGACCTGGAAATAATCTTCCACGTCGATGGTCAGCGCGTTGGTGATCGGGCTGTGCACCGGCTGCGGGGCCGCGTTGCTGATCTGGCTAGGCCTCACTTCGGCCCCTCGTCGACCGGCTTCTTCACCGCCGCCACCAGCTGCTGCAGCATCGCCAGCACTTGCAGATTGCTGCGCTCCAGCCGCAGCAGGCCACGCTCCAGGCGCTGGATCTGGTCACCGCGCTGGTCGGCTGACAGGCGGGTGATCTGGCGCCCCATGGTGTCTGCGGCAGCCGGGTCAAGCTGCAACTGGCCCAGGTCGACATCCAGTGCGGCGGCGGTTGTGGTGGGCCCGCTGGCCAGCTCAGCCGGCATGCTTTCATGACCCGCCGCGCGGCGCACCGGCACCGCTGCTTCGAGCGCGAACTCACGCACCACTTCGTCGACGTCGGTCAGCTCCAAGTGTGTCTTGCCGCCCAGAAAGCCGGCCAGCAGCACCCGGTCACAGACCGAGTTGATGCGCCGCGGGATGCCGCCGCTGGCCTTGAAGATGGCCTCGAAGGCCTCGGCCGCAAAGCTGGGTTGGCCGCTGGAGCCGGCGCACTTCAGCCGGTGCTCGATGTAGTGCTGGGTTTCGTCCAGGTCGAGCGGGCCGATGTGGCAGGTGGCCGCCACGCGCTGGCGGAACTGCTCCATCTCGGGCCGCTGCAGGATCTCACGGAACTCGGGCTGGCCGACCAGGAAGCTCTGCATCAGCGCCTGGTTGCCAAACTGGAAGTTCGACAGCATGCGCAACTCTTCAACCGCGCGTGCGGTGAGGTTCTGCGCCTCGTCGACGATCAGCAGGCAGCGCTTGCCCTTGGTGGTCTGGCTGATCAGAAACGCTTCCAGCGTGATCAGCAGCTCGCTCTTGGGAACGTCCTTGACCTTGAAGCCGAACGATGCGCCCACCATGCGCAGTGTGTCTTCGGCGCCCAGCTGGGTGGTGACCAGGTGGCCCACCACCACGTTGCTGCCGTGCAGGCCGTCGATCAGCGCGCGCAGCAGCGTGGTCTTGCCGGCACCGATCTCACCGGTGATGACGATGAAGCCCTCATTGCGCGAGACGCCGTAGTCCAGATAGGCCTTGGCGCGCCGGTGCTGCTTGCTGCCGAAGTAGAAGCTGGGGTCGGGATTGAGCTGGAAGGGCTTGTTGCTGAGCCCGTAGAACGATTCGTACATGGCTAGAACCGGATGCCGTAAGAGGCAGTGACTGCCGTTTCATCGAAGGGCTGCTGGCCGGTCTTGTAGCGCGCATGGCGCAATGACACATTGGCAACGCTTTGCGGCGTGAGGCGGGTGGTCAGTTGCAGCTCGGCCTGGGCCTGGCGGCTGGAGAACTGCGCGGTGCTGCCGCGGCTGTGCTGCGTGGACAGCGCCACCGTCAGCGCCGACAACGGCGTGAGCCGGTGCGACAGGTTCAGTGTCAGGCTGGTCAGCCGCACCTCGGCCGTGCGCAACAGGTCGTCAAACGCGCTCGACAAGGTGTCAACCCGCCGCGTCTTGCTGCGGCTGGCCACCAGCACGGCGGCATCGCGCGGGCCCGTCCAGGCGGCTGACAGCTGCTGCTGGTTTTGCAGCGAGACGGCTGATTGCAAAAAGCCGGTGCTGATCACATCAGCGGCGTTGAGGCTGAACAGGTCAAGCAGGCTGTTCACACGCGGGTCACTGTCGGGCACGCCCAGCAAGATTCCCAGCACCTGCGATGCCGGCCCGCGCAAGCCGAGTTGCCGGGTGTCGTCGGTCGACAGCGAGCGGGCATTGCGGTACGTCCAGGCGGTGCGCGGCGTGCGGTATTCGAGGCCGAACGCATGCGATCGGCCGAAGAAGCGGTTGTCGACTTCGGCACTCAGCCGCGTGATGGGCGACGGTGTCCACAGCAGGCCCAGGCCCCAGGTGCGGTAGTTGCGGGCGTCCTGGCTGGCCAGGTTGGTGCGCTCGGAGCCACCAGTGGCGCTGAGCTGCAGGTCAAGGATGTCCAGGTCCAGCAGCAGCGTGCCCAGTACACGGTCAGACTGGGTGCTGCGGCCCCGCTTGTAGTCAGACGCTAGGTGCGATGCATCGAGCGCCCAGCGCAGCTTGCCCGGGTTGCTGGGCTCGAGCCGGACGTTGGCGCTGTTGCTGGTGACGTCGCCATTGCTGGCGCTGTCACTGTCGGTGATGGTGTGGGCCAGGCTGGCGGTGTAGCGCAGGCCGGGGCCCAGCGGCCCGCGCAATGTCGGTGTCAACCTGAGCGAGCGCAGCTCAGTGGTGTTGCTGTTGGCGTCGGCGCCGCCGCCCGGCCGGACACCGAACGCCGACACCGCAACGCGCGAAATGTTCGCGGCTGCCAGCAGTTGCAGGCGGTCTTCGATCAGGTCAGCGCTCAGGTTGGCGCTCAACGCGTTCTGCAGGCTGTTGCGTTCGCTGTGGCGGGCGTAGGTCAGGCTGGACAGGGCGTAGTCGAGATAGCCACGCACTGCACCTGTGTTGCCCCGAAAGCCGATGCCGGCCGTCAGCCGGGTGATGGCGTCAGCCTGCGGGTTGCTGCTGCGCAGATCATGGTTGTCGGTGAAGGTCTGCGTCACCGAGGCGCTGGGTTCCAGCGCCAGCCGGCGCGGTTGCGGCGCAGCGTCGGCGGTTTGCGCCACGCTGGCCGTGCCGATGCCAAGGCCCAGACCAAACGCCCCGGCCAGGCACAGCCGGCCGAGCACGCCCGGCCCGGGTATCAACGCCCGGCGCGAGGCACGGCCCTGGACTGCGCCGCTGGGTTTGCTGCCAGGCCGCTCACCGCGCCTTCTGGGCATCGGCCTGTCCTGGGGCAGCGGCTGCGGCCGGGCTTTGGCCGTCGGCGCCGGCCGGCGGGTCACCGTAGCCGTAACCGTAGCTGTAACCCTCGCCGTAGCCATAACCGTAGCCATAACCGTAGCCGTAGCCGTAGGCACCTTGGGTGTCGGTGCGGGCCTTGTTCAGCAGCATCATGCGGATGGGGCATTGCTCGATGGTGGACAGTGCATGCTCCACATCGGCCTGCAAAGTCTTGCCGGCATGCACCACCAGCACCACCTGGCCCATCTGGGTGGCCAGCACGCGGGATTCGGTGGTCAGCAACAGCGGCGGCGAATCGAAGATGATGATGCGGTCAGCGTAGCGCGAGGCCATGTCGCTGAGCAGCTGGCGCATGGCGTCGCTGGCCAGCAGCTCGGTTGACTTGGGGTGCGGCCGGCCGCTGGGCAGGATGGTGAGCTTGTCGATGTTGGTGCGCATCAGCACATCACTCATCTCGGCCTTGCCTTCAAGCAGGTCCAGCAGACCGGGGGCTTCGGCCAGCCCCAGCTTCTTCAACACCGACGGGCGCGCCACGTCGGCATCGACCAGCATCACCGTGTGGTCGAGTTCGGAGGCAATGCTCATCGCCAGGTTGATCGAGGTGAAGCTCTTGCCCTCACCCGGCATGGCGCTGGTCATCATGATCAGGTTGCCGTGGGTCACCCGGGTGGCGCCCTTGGCCGTGGCGTTGGCGATCAGCGGGCGCTTGATCACCCGGTACTGGTCAGCCATGTGCGAGCGCGGCGCCAGCGGCACCAGGAAGCCTGCGGCTGCCAGCGCCACCAAGTCCAGTTCAACCTGCTTGGACAACAGGCCGTGCGGCAGCACGGCGGCAGCGGGTGGCGTGGCCAGGCTGGACGCCGGCATGGTGGCCGCCCGGGCAGCAGCAGCCGGCTGCTGCGGGGCATCGCCCGCCACGTCCGGCAACTCGATGCCGGCTTCGCGGATCTTGGCCAGGCGTTCGGCGGCCTGTTCGATCAAGCTGCTCATGCTGTTCAACCTACCTGCCGCGCGGCAATGATGGACACGGTGACCATGGCCACCAGGTATGAGGCCAGCAGGCTGCCAGTCCCGAAATAGAACCGCAGGCGGTTGGAGCGCTCGCGCTTCTTGTCGTCGTCACTCAGGATCATCGACACCACGCCCAGCAGCGGCAGGCCGGTCTTGGCGCGCAGTTGCTGCACATCATTGAACACCGGGCGCACCTGGCTGGCCACGAAAGCGGTGGCCAGGCCGGCAGCCACCGCCGCAGCCAAGGCCACCAACAGCAGCAGCATGCGGTTGGGGAACACCGGCCGCGGCGACACCCGTGGCGGATCAATCAAACGGAAATCGACCACGCCAGAGGCCATGTCGAGGTCACCCGACATCACCGCCGACTGGCGCCGCGCCACCAGGTCTTCGTAGTTCTTCTTGACGATGGCGTAGTCGCGGTTCAGCTGGGCGGCCTCGGCCTCGATCTGCGGCGAGGTGCGGGTGAGCGCACGCGCCTGCACATAGCGCGACTGGAACTCGGAAACCCGGGCCCGCAGTGACGCCACCTGCACCTCAGACGTGGCCAGCACCTTGGCCAGCTCTTGCACCGCCGGGCTGGTGTTGCTGCCGGTGGCGCCATTGGCCGGCAGCGCCAATGCGGCGCGGCGCAACTCGGCCACTTCCTTGGCCTTCTGCTTTTCCAGCTCAGTGATCAGGCGGCGGGTGCTGACCACGTCGGGGTGTTGATCGGTGTAGCGCTGCAGCAGGCCGTCCAGGCTGCGGCGCTGGGCTTCCAGGCGGGCATCGATCTCGGGCGTGGCCACGTTGACAGCCGATTCCTGCAGCAAGCTCTGGGTGACACCGTCGCTGCTGCCGCCGGTCCTCTCCAGCGTCATCTGCTTCTTGGCGGCCTCACGCGATTGCTCGGCTTCGCGCAGCAGCAGCTTGGCGTTTTCCAGCGCCTGCGAGATCTCCTGAAGGCGGGATGCCGAGTCCTTGCCATCGCCGGTCTGCAAGTCGATGTTCTTGAGCCTGAAATCTTTCAATCGGCCCTCGGCCTCTTCGAGCTTGCCTTCGTAAGTCTTGATCTGCTCGTCGAGGAAGACCTTGGCCGAATCGGTGTCCTTGCGGCTGGCGCCCAGGCTGGACTCGACGAAGATCGAGACCATCGACTGGATCACCCGCTTGGCCTTGTCCTTGTCGGCCTCGACGTAAGTCAGTGAATACAGGTTGTCGCGGCCGGTGCTCTTGATCTCAACCGTCTTCATCAAGGTTTCGATCAGGCCCTCTTGCTGCGCCTTGGACTCACTCTTCAAGTCGAGATCGGCCATGCGCACCAGCTTCTCGATGTTGGGCCGGCTGATCAGCGTGCGGCTGAGCATCGTCACCTGCTGGTCGACATTGGGCTGCACCGCCAGGCCCGACATCAGCGGCTTCAGGATGGACTGGGTGTCCACGAAGATGCGGGCCATGGCCTCGTAGCGGTCAGGCACCTTGAAGGCCACCACCGCCCCCAGGGCGCCCACGATCCAGGCCACGATCAGGCCGGTCCAGCGGAACCGCCACATCCCGCGGGCGATCGATGCGACTTGCGCGATCAGCTCTTCCATCGTCTCAGGCTCTGCAGTGTTGGGTGGGGGGCAGCGGCGGGCGCACTCAGAACAGGCTCTGCGGGATCACCAGCACATCACCCGGCTTGACCTCGACATTGGCCGACATGTCACCGCGCTTGATCAAGTCCTTGAGCCGCACCGCGTACTGCTTGCCGCCATCACTGGTGCGCAGGATCGACGCGTTGTTGCCGGCGGCAAAATCGGTGAGCCCGCCGACGGCGATCATCACGTCAAGCAGGGTCATGTTCTTCTTGTAGTTGAGGAACTGCGGCTTGGCCGCCTCACCCACGACGCGAATTTGCTCGCTGTAGGGGCCGACGAAGCTGGTCACCAACACCGTGACCACCGGGTCACGCACGTACTTGCCCAGCTGCGACTCGATGTCACGCGCCAACTGGGTGGACGTCTTGCCCTGGGCGATGATCTCTTCGACCAGCGGCGCGGCCACCTTGCCGTCGGGCCGCACCGGCACCGCCATCGACAGCTCGGGGTTGCGCCAGACGATGATGTTCAGCGAATCGCCGGCGCCGATGAGGTAGGTGTAGCTGTCGGAGGTGCCGGCGCTGTTGGGGGCGGGCGGGTGGGCGGGGCCGGAGGCGCAGCCTGCCAGCAACATAACGCCGCCGAGCACGGCACCGACGCACAGGCGCAAAGAACTGAATTTGGGCTTTGTCACCTTGACTCCTTGAGAGTGGGTTGGCGATGGCTGCTCGGGCCTGTTGAAAAAAGCGGTGGGCAAGCAGCTCTGAAAACCAGGATGCAGCGCACTTGCCAGCAAGCTTTCAATGATCGCACAGCCAAAACTCCCAACGCCAACCCTGCACGGCATGCGGCGCGGCATGGTCACGAAGAGTTCACGGTTTTTCGCGCATCATCGTTGCGCGGAGGCACAGTTGATGGTCGACCTCAGGGTGCTTCGCGCCAGCGTTGCATGATCGTCAGAGCAGGCAGGGTCGAGCCAGCATGATCCAAGCAATGAGGGCATGCGGACTGGCGCAACATTGTGGTCGGCACTGGGACGTCTGGCTTCGGATGCCTACACACCCACCGGTTGCTGCCAGACAATGCCTTGATGAAATCCTGCCGCAAATGCCTGTTGCCGGCCGCCGCGCGGGGGGCCGATCTCGACGCCAATTTGGTCTGCCGGCTGTGCCGCGAGTCCAAGCCGGTGGACGTGGCCGCCGTGGAGTCGCTGCGCCAGGCACGAGAGGCTGACCTCGAGCGTGCCATCGCGCACTGCCGTGGCAAAGGGCGCCAGTACGACTGCCTGGTGGCATTGTCAGGCGGCAAAGACAGTGTCTATTTGGCACACAAGTTGAAAGTGGACTATGGGTTGCGTGTGCTCGCGCACACCACCGACATCGACATCGGTGAGGTCGCCTGGTCCAACATCCACCGCGCCGTTGAGAAACTCGATGTTGAACATGTCGTCTACCGGCCGGCCCTGGACTTCTACCGACGCCTGTTCCGCTGGCTGCTGATGAACCAGGA
>JANNMP010000117.1:0-4291 GCA_031398015.1 Burkholderiaceae bacterium | reverse complement strand
TACGTGGCCGGATCAGCGCGTGGCCGGATCAGCGCGTGGCCGGATCAGCGCGTGCGCGGCGCAACGAGGCCAGCGCGATGAGAGATGAGGGCGGCACCGCCACTCATCTCTCATCGCGGCCGTCGGGCAATGGGTCATTGGTGCCCGGGCGCACGATCTCGACGAGCACACCCTCATCGATCACCAGGCCTTCACGCGCTGCGGTTTCATAGGCAATCAGGCCACAGTCGGCGGTGCCGTAGCTCTGGTAGACGTGCATGCCGCGTGCGCTGAACAGGTCTCGCAGCGCGGCCGGAAAGGCCTCGCCGCCCACCGAGGCCTTGCGCATTGGCAGTGTCTGGCCCAGTGCGTCAGCCTTCTCCAGCGCGATGCGCAAAAAGCTGGGCGTGCCGGCGTACGCCGAAGGTTGCAGGTCGGCCATGGCCTGCAGTTGCAGCTCAGTGTTGCCCACGCCGCCGGCAAACACCGTGCAGCCCAGCGCATGGGCGCCGCTTTCCATCATCGCGCCGGCCGGCGTCAGGTGGTAGCTGAAGCTGTTGTGCACCAGATCACCAGCGCGAAAGCCAGCGGCAAACAAGGCGCGGGCAAAGCGCCAGGGGTCAGGTGCCAGGCCCTCGGGCTCGTAGATCGGGCCGGGCGACTGGAACACGCGCTTGGCGCGCTGCGTTGCGCCGCGCTGCGCACCCCAGCCAACGGCCGCAAAACCTCCGAAGGGATCGCTGGTCCGCTGCGTCTGCTGGCGCGCAAGCAAGTCATGTTTGCGCAGCACCGGCACACTGGCCAACGCGCTGCGGCTGGTGATGGCTGCGGCGTCGATGCCGGCCAGCAGCTCGGCGCCGGCTGCCGTGGCGCGCTGGGCATGGGCCACATGGGCGGGCAGCGCGGCCATCAGCGCGGCTTCGCGCACAGCAGGGTCACGGGTTTCCAGCGCGTCGTGGAACTCAGTCATCACGGTCGCTCCACATCGCCAGTTGGGTCTTGAGGTCGGCCACAAAGGCGCGCACATCGGCGCTGTTGCGCAAGGCCTTGGCCAGCCACTCAGGGCTGGTGCGTGACGGCCGCTTCACTCTGGCCGCCGCCAGCGTGTCGCCAGCCACTGCCGCACGGGCGATGGCCACGCCGCGCCGTTCGAACAGGCCCGCCCGCTCGGTCAGGCCAAGATCACGCAGGCTGCGTTGCAGGGCCTGCAGCGCATCGCCGGGCTTGAAAGGCGGCGGCGCGAAGCCGAGATCGTCTGACATCTGTCGCTCCAAGTGTGGGTTGGGTTGTCAAGCCAGCCAGCGCTTGCGGCGCTTGTAACTCTTCACGTCCTTGAAGCTCTTGCGGTCACCGCTGCCCACGCCCAGGTAGAACTCCTTGACATCCTCGTTCTCGCGCAGCATGGCTGCCGGGCCGTCCAGCACGATGCGGCCGTTCTCCAGGATGTAGCCGTGGTCGGCGTAGCGCAGCGCGATGTTGGTGTTCTGCTCGGCCAGCAAGAAGGTGACCTGCTCCTTGGTGTTCAGGTCTTTGACGATCTCGAACACTTCTTCAACGATCTGCGGCGCCAGGCCCATGCTGGGCTCGTCGAGCAGCACCATGCGTGGGTTGGCCATCAGCGCGCGGCCGAGGGCGCACATCTGCTGCTCGCCGCCCGAGGTGTAAGCGGCCTGGCTGCGGCGCCGCGTCTTCAGCCGTGGGAAGTAGTTGTAGACCTTCTCCAGCGTGGCGGCCACGGCGGCCTTGCCGTCGCGCCGGGTGTAAGCGCCGGTCATCAGGTTGTCTTCGATGCTCAGGTGGGCAAAACAATGCCGGCCTTCCATCACCTGGATGACACCGCGGTTGACCATGTCCGACGTGCTCAGGCGCTCGATGCGCTCACCGCGCAGCGTGATCGAGCCCTTGGTCACCTCGCCCCGCTCGCCAGCCAGCAGGTTGCTGACCGCGCGCAGCGTGGTGGTCTTGCCCGCGCCGTTGCCACCCAGCAGCGCCACCACCTTGCCTTCGGGCACGTCGAGCGACACACCCTTGAGCACCAGGATCACATGGTTGTAGATGACCTCGATGCCATTGACCTGGAGCAGTGCAGCAGCCACGGGTTGCCTCAGCGGTGGGTCACGACTGGCAGTCGGCCGACTCGCGGCGCGTCAGCTTCTTCTCGGCCGCGTACTTCTCGGCCGATGCCTTGACCAGCGGCTTGATGATCTGGTCATCGGCCTGCAGCCAGTCGGATGACCAGCTGAACTTGGCGCCGTCCCAGGTGTGCACCCGTGCCCAGGCCGAGCCCATGTGGTCAAAGCAGCTGGTGGACACCGGCCGCATCACGCCCTTGAAGCCCAGCGCATCGAGCTTGGCCTGGGTGAGGTTCAGGTTCTCGTAGCCCCAGCGTGCCTGGTCGCCCAACATGATCTTGCCTTTGCCGAAGCGCTCTTGTGCTGCCCGCACGCCTTCAACCGCCAGCATCGCGCCGACCACGCCGCGCATGTACAGCACCTGGCCCACTTCGTCCTTCGGGCCGGTGCCCTGGCCTTTGTCATGCACCTTGGCCAGGATTTCCTTGACCACCGGTGCTTCGGGCTCGGCGCCGTGCTGCAACATCACCGCGCTGTAGCCCTTGGCTGCGGCGCCGATGTCGCGCAGGTCAGGCTCGGCACCGCTCCACCAGGTGCCGAACATCTTCTCGCGTGGGTAGCCGGTGGCGACAGCTTCCTTGACAGCAGTGGCCGTCATCACGCCCCAGGTCTGCATCACCACGAAATCAGGCCGCTGCTGGCGCACCTGCAGCCAGATGGCTTTTTGCTCCACGCCCGGCGCGGGAACAGGCAGCAGCTGCAGCTCGAAGCCATGCATCTTGCTGCGCTCTTGAATGATGGGCAGCAGCTCTTTGCCGAACGGGCTGTCGTGGTAGACCACGCCGATCTTCTTGCCCTTCAACTTGTCCCAGCCGCCCTCTTTCTTGGCGATGTGCTGCAGCACCGTGTCACCGGCCACCCAGTAGTGGCCGATCAGCGGAAAGTTCCACTTGAAGACGCTGCCGTCGGCTGAATCACTGCGGCCGTAACCCGAGGTGATCATCGGGATCTTGTCGGCCGGCACTTTCTCGGTCAGCGCAAAGGTGATGCCGGTGGACAGCGGCTGGAACACGGTGGCGCCACCGTGCTTGCCCTTGAGCCGCTCGTAGCACTCCACGCCGCGGTCGGTGGCGTAGGCGGTTTCGCATTCTTCGACCAAGGTCTTCACGCCGTTGATGCCACCGCGCACATTCACCAATTTCATGTAGTCGGCAAAGCCGTTGGCAAACGGCGTGGCGTTGGGCGCTACCGGCCCGGTGCGACCGGTGAGGCTGGGGAAGAACTGCAGCTTGTCCTGGGCCCAGGCCCCGGGCATGGCCGCTGCCACCAAGGTGGCTGTCAAGGCAATGGATCGCAATGTCATGGGGAATCTCCGCAGCTTGTGCTGAACGCTCACGCACTCGTCAGTGCAAACCAGATCAGGGCCCGTCGGCCAGGCGTGATGCGCCAAATTCAATGCGGGAACGGCCACAGCCGCAGCTTGTCACGGCCCACCGACCACAGCCTTGCCAGGCCATGCGGCTCGACGATCAGAAAGAACACGATCAGCGCGCCAAACACCATCAGCTCGGCATGCGCCACGGCCGCTGTGCTGACCACCACGCCCACCAGGGCGCCCAGCGCCGGTAATGCCTGGTTCAAGAAGATCGGCAGCACGATGATGAACGCCGCGCCGAAGAAGGCGCCGCTGATCGAGCCCAGCCCGCCGATGATCACCATGAACAGCAGCTGGAAGCTGCGGTCGATGGAGAACGCCGCCGGCTCCCAGCTGCCCAGGTGCACAAAGCCCCACAGCGCGCCGGCCACACCCACGATGAAGCTGCTGACCGCAAACGCGGTGAGCTTGGCATACACCGGGCGGATGCCGATCACGGCGGCGGCCACGTCCATGTCGCGGATGGCCATCCACTCACGGCCGATGTGGCTGCGCACCAGGTTCTTGGCCGCCAGCGCAAACACCACCAGAAACGCCAGGCACAACCAGTATTTCTGCGCCGGTGTGCTGATGCCGATGCCGAACAGGTTCAGCCCCGACACCGACCCCGAGCCCGACGACGAGTTGTTGGTGAACCAGGACACCCGTAAAAACGCCCAATCGACGAAGAACTGCGCCGCCAGCGTGGCCACAGCCAGGTACAGGCCCTTGATGCGCAAGCTGGGGATGCCGAACAACACGCCCACGCAGGTGGCGCACAGCCCGCCCAGCAGCACCGCCAGCAGCAACGGCATGCCGTCGATGC
>JANNMP010000066.1:0-3264 GCA_031398015.1 Burkholderiaceae bacterium | reverse complement strand
TTGCTCAAGGGCTACTACAAGAACCCCGAGGCCACGGCCCAGGTGCTGGGCGCCGACGGCTGGTACCACACCGGCGACGCCGGCTTCATTGACGCCGCCGGCCACCTGAAGATCATCGACCGCCACAAGGACGTGGGCCGGCTGCAGGGTGGGCCGTTCGATGGCGCGCTGTTTGCGCCCAAGTATGTCGAGAACAAGCTGAAGTTCTTTCCGTACATCAAGGAGGCGGTGGCCTTTGGCGACCGGCGCGCACAGGTGTGTGCCTTCATCAACATCGACATCGACGCGGTGGGCAACTGGGCCGAGCGCCGCAACCTGGGCTATGCGGGCTATGCCGACCTGGCGCAGAAGCCCGAGGTGTATGCGCTGATCCGAGACTGTGTGGAACAGGTCAATGCCGACCTGGCGGCCGACGCGCTGCTGGCCGGCAGCCAGGTGACGCGGTTTCTCATCCTGCACAAAGAGCTGGATGCCGACGACGGCGAGATGACGCGCACCCGCAAGGTCAAGCGCGGTGCGATCAGCAGCAAATATGGCGTGCTGGTCGATGCGCTGTATGGCGGGCTGGCCGAGCAATACATCGAGACCGTGGTGGCGTTTGAAGACGGGCGCAGCGGTGCGGTGTCGGCCACGCTGAAGATCGCCGACGCCAAGACGTTCCCGGCTGTGCAGAAGGCGGCCTGAGATGGCCGTCGCATCTGCCAACGCAGGCAGCAACGTGATCCTGGATGTGAAGAACATCAGCCTGGCCTTTGGTGGCGTGAAGGCGCTGACCGACATCAGCTTCGACGTGCGTGAGCATGAAGTGCGCGCCATCATCGGCCCCAACGGCGCCGGCAAGAGCAGCATGCTGAACTGCATCAACGGCGTGTACTTGCCGCAGCAGGGCAGCATCAGCTTTCGCGGCCAGAGCTTTGCCCACCTGAGCCGCCGGCAGGTGGCAGAAATGGGCGTGGCCCGCACCTTCCAGAACCTGGCGCTGTTCAAGGGCATGAACGTCATCGACAACCTGATGACCGGGCGCAACCTGAAGATGAAGAGCAACCTCTTCCAGCAGGCCGTGCGCTGGGGCGCGGCGCAGCGTGAGGAAGAAGAACACCGGGCCTTTGTCGAGCACATCATTGATTTCCTCGACATCCAGGCCCACCGCAAGACCCCGGTGGGCCGCCTGCCCTACGGCCTGCAAAAGCGGGTGGACCTGGGCCGCGCGCTGGCCATGGAGCCGCAGTTGTTGCTGCTGGACGAACCCAAGGCTGGCATGAACGTGGAAGAGAAGCAGGACATGTGCCGCTTTGTGCTGGAGGTCAATGCCGAATTCGCCACCACCATCGTGCTGATCGAGCACGACATGGGCGTGGTGATGGACATCTCAGACCGGGTGGTGGTGCTGGACTACGGCCGCAAGATCGGCGACGGCACACCCGCTGAAGTGCGAAGCAACCCGGATGTGATCAGCGCCTACCTGGGGACTTCATGAACTGCAGCTTCCACGTCACCGCGTTTTGGAGGGAGGCTTGATGGGCCCCTTCCTCGAAACCCTGGTCGGCGGCCTGATGTCGGGCATGCTGTATTCGTTGGTGGCGCTGGGCTTGGTGCTGATCTTCAAGGCCAGCGGCGTGTTCAATTTCGCCCAGGGCGCGATGGTGCTGTTTGCCGCGCTGGCGATGGCGCGTTTCTCAGAGTGGCTGCCCGCGCTGCTGGGCTTCGACAACAAGCTGCTGGCCAATGTGCTGGCCTTTGCCGGCGCCATGCTGGTGATGGTGGCGGTGGCCTGGTTGATCGAGCGCCTGGTGCTGGGCAAGCTGGTCAACCAGGAGGGAATCACCCTGCTGATGGCCACGCTGGGCATCACGTATTTTCTCGACGGCCTGGGCCAGACGCTGTTCGGCAGCGCGATCTACAAGATCGACATCGGCCTGCCCAAAGACCCACTGTTCCTGCTGCAATCAAGCTTCGAGGGCGGCATCCTGGTCAACAAGGAAGACCTCTACGCTGCGGCCATTGCCGCCAGCCTGGTGGTGGCCCTGAGCCTGTTCTTCCAGAAGACCGACACCGGCCGCGCGCTGCGCGCCGTGGCTGACGACCACCAGGCCGCGCAGAGCATCGGCATTCCGCTGTCGCGGGTGTGGGTGATCGTCTGGAGCGTGGCCGGCTTTGTCGCGCTGGTCGCCGGCATCATCTGGGGCAGCAAGCTGGGGGTGCAGTTCTCGCTGTCGGTGCTGGCGCTCAAGGCGCTGCCGGTGGTCATTCTTGGCGGCCTGACCAGCGTGCCTGGCGCCATCCTGGGCGGGCTGCTGATCGGCGTGGGCGAGAAGCTGTCTGAGGTCTACATCGGCCCGGCCCTGGGCGGCGGCATCGAGATCTGGTTTGGCTATGTGCTGGTGCTGGTGGTCTTGCTGGTGCGCCCGCAAGGCTTGTTCGGCGAGAAGATCATTGATCGGGTCTGAACATGTTCTACAGAGAGAACGGCCAGTTCAAAACCAGCTATCGGGCTGACCAGCAGATCTTCCCGGTCACGCAAGACCGCTGGGGCATCTGGCTGCTGCTGGCGGCTGCTGTGTTTGTGGTGCCGCTGCTGGCCGACGAGTACCTGTTCCGCGCCGTGCTCATCCCGTTCCTGATCCTGGCGCTGGCCGCGCTGGGCCTGAACATCCTGGTGGGCTATTGCGGCCAGATCTCGCTGGGCACTGGCGCCTTCATGGCGGTGGGGGCTTACGCTGCCTACAACTTCATGGTGCGCATCGACGGCATGCCGTTGCTGCTGGCGGTGTTGCTGGGCGGGCTGTGCGCCACCTGCGTGGGCGTGTTGTTCGGCATCCCCAGCTTGCGCATCAAGGGCCTGTACCTGGCTGTGGCCACGCTGGCGGCGCAGTTCTTCGTCGATTGGGCGTTTTTGCGGGTGTCCTGGTTCACCAACAACTCGTCGTCGGGCTCGGTGTCGGTGTCGGGGCTGAACCTGTTCGGCATCGGCATCAGCACACCGGCGCAGAAGTACTGGTTGTGCCTGGCGTTTCTGGTGGTGTTTGCGCTGGCGGCCAAGAACCTGGTGCGCAGCCACATCGGCCGTGAGTGGATGGCCATCCGCGACATGGACGTGGCCGCCGCCGTGATCGGAATCCGCCCGGTGTATGCCAAGCTCACCGCGTTTGCGGTCAGCTGCTTCTTCGTGGGGGTGGCCGGCGCGCTGTGGGGCTTTGTGCACCTGGGCAGCTGGGAGCCGGCGGCGTTCTCCATCGACCGCAGCTTCCAGCTGCTGTTCATGGT
>JANNMP010000051.1:0-1970 GCA_031398015.1 Burkholderiaceae bacterium | reverse complement strand
TGCGCTTTGCCCAGGTGTTGATGCTGTCGGCTGCGGTCAGCCTGCTCACCGCCACGGTGGCCGGCCTGGTCAGCGTGGTGGTGCTGGCCGGTGGCCGGGCGCTGCTGGCGCTGGCGGTGGTGGTGCTGGGCATCGATTTGTCACCCCAGCCGTTTCTGGCCGCGCTGTTCGGCCAGGGCTTTCGCCTGGCGGCCGGTGCGCCGGCGCTGTCGGCCCACACCAGCGCGGCGCTCACCGGTGCCGGCGTGGTGTTTGCGCTGGGGCTGGTGGTACCGGGGGTGGTGTACCTTCGTGGGCTTTGCGAGTTGTTCTTGGCGCTGCGCCGCAGCGACGATGCCGACAGCCTTGCCGCCCCCATGCCATGAGCCCTCCGCCGCTTGACCTTCTCAAACCGCTGATCGCGTTGCTGGCGATCGTCAACCCGATCGGCGCGGTGCCGTTCTTCCTGGCCTTCACCCAGGGCGTCAGCCGCGAACAGCGCCAACGCACGCTGCGCGTCAGCGCGTTCTCGGCGTTCTGCGTCATTGCCGTCAGCGGCCTGGCGGGCTTGCAGATCATCAATTTCTTCGGCATCTCGATTGCCAGCTTCCAGGTGGGCGGCGGCATGCTGCTGCTGATCTCGTCGCTGCACATGCTCAACGCCCAGCCGGCCGAAAGTGGCAAAGACGACCTGGCCGAGGGCCAGACCCGCGCCGACGCCGGTGTCAGCGTGGCCGTGGTGCCGTTGACCATCCCGCTGCTCACCGGCCCGGCCACCATCAGCACGGTGGTGATCTACGCCGAGAAGACGCGCCACTTCTGGGAGCACGCGGTGCTGGTGGGTTATGGCGTGGTGATCGGCCTGGCCACCTATGCCGCGTTCGCCGCGTCGGGCCGCATCGCCAAGGTGCTGGGCCAGACCGGCATCAACGTGATGACCCGGCTGATGGGGCTGATCCTGGCGGCGATGGCGGTTGAATTGCTGGCCGACGGGCTGGTCAAGCTGTTCCCCATCCTGGCCAGCCCGACCTTGCGCAACTGACAGTGGCCATGGACGGCCCGACCTACAGCCACATCATCGTCGGCGCCGGCACTGCCGGCTGCCTGCTGGCCAACCGGCTGAGCGCCGATGCCCGCAACCGCGTGCTGTTGATCGAAGCCGGTGGCAACGACGATTACATGTGGGTGCACATTCCGGTGGGCTACCTGTATTGCATCGGCAACCCGCGCACCGACTGGCTCTACAGAACCCAGCCCAGCGCCGGGTTGAATGGCCGCAGCCTGCGCTACCCACGCGGCAAGCTGCTGGGCGGCAGCAGCAGCATCAACGGCATGATCTACATGCGTGGCCAGTCGCGTGACTATGACGGCTGGGCCCAGGCCACCGGCGACGCCCGCTGGCGCTGGGACGCCTGCCTGCCGTACTTTCTGCGCCATGAAGACAGCTGGCGCGGTGCCGGCGCAGCGCACGCCGCACCCGGCTTCGACCCCAGCGGTGCGCGCGCCGGTGGTGAGTGGCGGGTCGAGAAGCAGCGCCTGCGCTGGGACATCCTCGACGCGTTTGCCGCCGCCGCACAACAAGCCGGCATCCCGGCAAGCGCCGATTTCAACGGCGGCAACAACGAAGGCGTGGGCTACTTCGACGTCAACCAGCGCAACGGCCTGCGCTGGAATGCGACCAAAGCATTCCTGCGGCCGATCCAGCACCGGCCCAACCTGCAGGTGTGGACCGGCGCCCAAGTCAGCCGCCTGCTCAGCACGCAAGACGAACACGGCCTGCGCATCAGCGGCGTGATGGCACTGGCGCGTGGCCGGGACAACCGGCTGGGCGGCGAACCGCTCAGCGCCATGCTGCGCGACGCCGGCAGCAGCGTGGTGATGGCTGCCGGCGCGGTGGGCACGCCGCTGGTGCTGCAGCGCTCGGGCATCGGCGCGGCGGCGCTGCTGCGCCAGCACGGCATTGCGGTGCTGCACGATCTGCCCGGCGTCGG
>JANNMP010000049.1:0-10185 GCA_031398015.1 Burkholderiaceae bacterium | reverse complement strand
GCGGTGCAAAAACGCTTCAACGCCGACGCGCCGGTGTGGGGCGCGCTGTACGCGCCGATGCTGCTGCCCGAAGACAGCGTGGTGGACGCCGCCTTCGGCGCCCGCGCGCTGTACGAGGCTGACTTGCTGGTGCGGGTGAGCAGCCCCGCCATCAACCAGGCCGGCACGCCGATGCAGGTGCTGGCCGCCATCGACCAGCTGATCCCGTTCATCGAGCTGCCGGATTTGGTGGTGCAGGCGCCGCCCAAGTTGAACGGCGCAGCCATCGCTGCCATCAACGTCGGCGCGCGGCTGGGCGTTACCGGTGCGCCGGTGCCGGTGGAGGCCACGCAAGCCTTCAGCGACCGGCTGCGTGACATGGAGGTGCTGGTGATGGCCGACGGCTTCGAGGCCGACCGCGGCAAGGGCAGTGACGTGCTGGAGCACCCGTTGAACGCCGTGGTGTGGCTGGTCAGGGACCTGGCCAGACAAGGCATGGCGTTGAAGGTGGGTGACCTGGTCAGCCTGGGCAGCTTCTCCAAGCTGCTGCCGCCCAAGCCGGGGCTGTCGGTGCAGGTGATCTACCAGGGCCTGCCCGGCACGCCGATGGTGGCGGTGCGTTTCAAGTGACGGCGCGCTGACCCACCATGGCTGTTCGAGAGATTCTGAAGATGGGCGACCCCCGCCTGCTGCGCTTGGCCCAGCCGGTGCTGCAGTTCGGCGGGCCGGCGATGGACGCCTTGCTGGCAGACCTGAAAGACACCATGCTGGCCGCCAACGGCGCCGGCCTGGCCGCGCCGCAGATCGCCGTCGATCTGCAGCTGGTGGTGTTCGGCTTCGAACACAACCAGCGCTACCCCGATGCCGAGCCGGTGCCCTACACGGTGCTGTGCAACCCGCGCATCACGCCGCTGGGCGATGCCGAGGAAGACGGCTGGGAGGGCTGCCTGTCGGTGCCCGGTCTGCGCGGCAAGGTGCCGCGTTACACCCACATCCGCTACACCGGCGTCGGGCCCGACGGCAGGCTGATCGACCGCGAGGCCAGCGGTTTCCACGCCCGTGTGGTGCAGCATGAATGCGACCACCTGATCGGCCGGCTCTACCCCACCCGCATGCGTGACTTGACCCAGCTGGGCTACACCAGCGTGCTGTTTCCTGACCTGGAGCCCGGCGCCAGCGACGATTGAGGGCTGCGTCTTTACGCGGCGGCAATGCCCGGCGGTCGGCGCCGGCCGGTGTCCAGGCGTTGTGCATGCAGACCACCCGCTGGCCGGTGGCGGAGCAAGCGCATGGCCCAGAACCCGCGTTCCACTGCAGCACACAGCCGCGCAACCCCGCGCTGGCAGCATTTGCACCTGGCCTGGCTGGTCTGGCCGTTGGTCTGCGGCCTGGCCTGGCTGGTTGGCAACGCCCGTGCCGGCACCGTGCCCGGCGAGCTGCCGGCGCTGGTGGGCCGGCTCAATGCGCTGGCCGGCGAGGTGCAGTTGCAAGACCGCGACAGCGGCCGCTGGCTGAATGCCGACAACGGCCCGCTGCGCAATTGGCCAGTGGCCGAAGGTGACCGGCTACGCCTGGGGCCCGATGGCCGCGCCGAGCTGCGTTTCGGCAGCACCACGGTGCGCCTGGGTGCTGATGCCCAGCTGTGGCTGCAGAAGCTCGACGAACAAGGCGTGGTGCTGCAGTTGCAAGCCGGCACCGCCGCGCTGCGGCTGGCGGCGACCGACGGCGATGCCTTCGGCCCGGTGGAACTGCGCACCCGTGAAGGCCGCTGGCTGCCGCAGCGCCCCGGCCACTACCGCTTCGACCGCCAGGCCGACGCCACCCAGGCCAGCACCTGGCGCGGTGAACTGCGCTTTGAAGGCCATGACAGCGCGCTGGCCATCGGCGAGCGCCAGCGCGCCGACATCTGGCTCGACGGCCCCGACACGGGCCGCCGCAGCAGCACCCGCTACGCCTGGGCCGGCATCGACCGCGACGCCTTTGCCGACTGGGTGGCGCGCGACGAGCGCCAGGACGATGCACCCGCCACCGCCCGCCATGTGCCACCGGGCATGACCGGCTGGCAAGACCTGGACCGCCACGGCGACTGGGTCAGCGATGCCGAACACGGCCCGCTGTGGCTGCCGCAGGCCGTGGCGCCCGGCTGGGCGCCGTACCAGGTAGGCCGCTGGGCCTGGGTCGCCCCCTGGGGCTGGACCTGGATCGACGCCGCACCGTGGGGCTTTGCGCCATTCCACTACGGCAGTTGGTTGACGTTTGGCGGGCGCTGGGCCTGGTCACCCGGGCCGCGTGGCCACCATGCACGCTTTTCACCGGTGCTCAGCGGATGGGTGGGCAGGCCGCACATCGGCGTCACGGTGCAGATCGGCGGCCACCACCGGCCGCCACCGCCCCGGGTGGTGGTGCCGGTGGTGCCGGTGGTGGTGCACCGCCCCGGCCACCACCACCCGCTGCCCGTGCCGGTGGTGGTGGTGCCGCGCCCGGGATGGATCGGCGATGACGGCCCCCGGCCGGGGCGCTGGGACCGCCACCATGACCACCGCGACGGGCGTGCCGATGGCCGCAGGGACGACCGCCATGTTGACCGCCACGACGACCGCCGAGACCATCGCCGCGACGACCGTCACGTTGACCGTCGCGATGACCGTCACGTTGACCGTCGCGACGACCGCAACGACCACCGCCGTGATGACCGGCCACGGGGCCAGGCGCCACAGGAGAACGCGGCACCAGTCCGCCCAGGCCGCCCTGGCATGCGCGGCCCCGAAACCACACCGGCGGTGCCGGCCGTGGCAGTCATGCCGCCGCCAGCGGCCGTGACCGAGACACCGCGCATGGCCGTGCCCAGGCCGGTTGTGCGTGCGCCGCAGCCCGCTGAGCCGGTGGTGTCGGCGGTGGCAGTGGTGCCGGCGGTGCCGGCGGTGGCCCCCCGTGCCGGGCGTGAGGGCGGCCAACGCCCGGAGCGCGCTGACCAGGACAGCCGCCGCGACATGCGCGCCGATGCCCAGCGTGGTGAGCAGCGGGGTGCACAGCGTGGCGAGCAGCGTGGCGGCCCGTCGCGCGTGAGTGACCGCGACCTGGCGCGCTGAGCGCCCACACTCCAAAACGCCCAAACGCGCGACCCCGCAGCCGGCGGCCCGCTACTTCAGCCAGGGCCGCAGCACCGCCCACACATTGGCCAGCATCCGCGGCTGCGCCGCAGCCGTGGGGTGGATGCGGTCGGGCTGGAACAGGGCATCGGCATTGGCCGCATCGGCCACACCGGCCAGCAGGAACGGCACCAGCACCGCGCCTTCGGCCTTGGCCACACTGGCGAACAGGGCCGAGAAATCCTGGCCGTAGCGGCCGCCATAGTTGGCCGGCAGCTGCATGCCCAGCAGCATCACCTTGGCGCCACCGGCCTTGGCGGCCCGCACCATCGCCAGCAGGTTGTCGCGCGTCATTGCCAGGGGCAGGCCACGCAGCGCGTCATTGCCGCCCAGCTCGATCAGCACATGGCTGGGCGCATGGGTCTTCAGCAGCGCCGGCAGGCGTGAGCGGCCACCCGAGGTGGTGTCACCGCTGATGCTGGCGTTGACCACCTGGGCAGCGATCTTGTCGCGCGCCAGTTGCTGCTCCAGCAACGCCACCCAACCCTTGCCACGGGCCAGGCCGTATTCAGCCGACAGGCTGTCGCCCAGCACCAGCAGCGTCGGTGTGCTGGCAGCGGCCGCCCACAGCGGCCCCGCGCCCCAACAGGCAGCAACCAGCAGGCTACAGTGCGCCAGCGCCACCCTGCGCGACCTGCGTCGCGCCACCATCCAGTCCATGAGCGATCCCATCATTGCGGTTGAGCATGTCACCCGCGCGGTCACCGATTCCACCGGCACGCTGACCATTCTCCACGACATCGATTTCACGCTGCAGCGGCGCCAGTCCACCGCCATCGTCGGCGCGTCGGGCTCGGGCAAGAGCACGCTGCTGGCGCTGATTGCGGGCCTGGACCACCCCAGCAGCGGCACGGTGCGGCTCGATGGTGAAGACATTTTTGCGCTCGATGAAGACGCGCGTGCCGGCCTGCGTGCGCGCAAGCTGGGCTTCGTGTTCCAGAGCTTTCAACTGCTGGGCCACCTGAGCGCGTTGGAGAACGTGATGCTGCCGCTGGAGCTGCTGGGCCGCCGTGATGCACGCACCCGCGCCGCCGAGATGCTGCAGCGTGTGGGCCTGGGCGAGCGCCTGAACCACTACCCGCGCACGCTGTCAGGCGGTGAGCAGCAGCGGGTGGCATTGGCCCGCGCCTTCGTCGTCGAGCCCGCCGTGCTGCTGGCCGATGAGCCCACCGGCAGCCTCGACCATGCCACCGGCGCCAAGGTGATGGCGCTGATGTTCGACATGAACCGTGAATCGGGCACGACCCTGGTGCTGGTCACCCATGACCGCAGCATTGCCGCGCGCTGCGACCGGCAACTGCACATCGAGGCCGGCCGTCTGGTGGAGACCACCGGCAGCACGGTCAGCGCGTGATGCTGGCCAGGCGCCGCTTGCTGCTGGCCACAGCGCTGCTGGGCTGGTTGGCACCGGCCAGGTCCACCAGCTTGCCGCTGCACGGTTTGCCCGAGGCCCGCGCCACACCTGGCGGCGTGCTGCTGTTGCCGCTGGGTGCGGCGGTTAAGCGGCCACAAGCCTGGCGCCAAAGCGTGCCCGTGCTGGTGGCCGGCAGCGCCGATGGCTGGACAGCCGTGCTGGGCCTGCCATTGGACGCCAAGCCCGGTGCGGCGTTGCTGCAAGTGCAGCATGCCGGCCAGCCAGTCAACACGCTGGCCTTCCAGATCACGCCGCACCGCTATGCCGAGCAGCGGCTGACGGTGGCGCCCGGCCATGTGGAACTGTCTGCCGATGCGCTGGCCCGCCACCAGCGTGAACGCGCCCACCAGGCCACGCTGGTGGCCCGTTTCAGCCAACCACTGCCCGCCAGCCTGCGCATGCAGGCGCCGGTGGCCGGCCTGCGCAGCAGCTCGTTCGGCCTGCGGCGGGTGTTCAACGGCCAGCCACGCAGCCCGCACAGCGGCATGGACATCGCCGCGCCCACCGGCACGCCGGTGGTGGCGCCGCTGGCCGGTGAGGTGGTCGACGCGGCCGACTACTTCTTCAACGGCAACACGGTGTGGCTCGACCATGGCGGCGGCCTGTTGTCGATGCTGTGCCACCTGAGCACGTTCGCCGCCAGGCCGGGTGATGTGCTGGCCGCCGGTGACCCGGTGGGCGCGGTGGGCGCCACCGGCCGGGTGACCGGGCCGCACCTGCACTGGTCGGTGTGCCTGAACCGGGCGATGGTGGACCCAGCGCTGTGTCTGCCTGCCTGAGGCGCGATCAAAAAAGGGCGCCGCAGCGCCCCTGAGTTCAAGACGGCAGCAACCTCACTGCCCGGCAAACTTGTAGTCGGTCTTGGCACCTTTGCGCAGTTCGTCCTGGAACCTCTGCAGCTTGCCCTGGGCCAGGCGCTGCTGGATCTGCGGCTTCACGCCTTCAAAGTCAGGAAACTGCGCTTCACGTGTGTCGTCGAGCTTGATGATGTGCCAGCCGAACTGGCTCTTCACCGGCGTCTCGGTCATCTCGCCTTTTTTCAGCTTGGTCATGGCCTGGCTGAACTCGGGCACATAGTTCTCGGGCTTGGCAAAGTCGAGGTCACCGCCGTTTTCACCCGAGCCCGGGTCCTTGCTCTTGGCCTTGGCCAGGTCTTCGAACTTGGCGCCGCCCTTGATCTGGGCGATCAGCGCCTTGGCGTCGTCTTCGCCTTCCACCAGGATGTGGCGGGCGCGGTATTCGGTGCCGGTGCTCTGGGCCTTGAACTTGTCGTACTCGGCCTTGGCCTCGGCGTCGGTCACCGGGTTCTTGCGCTTGAAGTCCTCGAACAGCTCGCGGATCAGGATGCTTTCACGCGCCAGTTCCATCTGCGCCTTGTAGTCGGCCTGCTGGGCAATGCCACGCTTGGCGGCTTCTTGCGCAAAGATTTCGCGCCGCACCACTTCGTCCTTGGCCATGCCCTGCATCTCGGGCGTCAGCTGCTGGCCGGCGCGCTGGGCTTGCGTCAGCAGCGTGTCGACGCGGGCCTTGGGCACCGCCTTGCCGTTGACGATGGCGATGTTCTGCGCTTGCGCGGCGCCGCACAGCAGGGCAATGGCCAGGGCTGCGGCCGGCAACGGGGCGACGACGATCTTGCGGGTCATGGGTGGGGCTTTCAGGGGGCTGGGGGTGCGCACCCCGCGGGTGGCAGGCAGTGCGCTGGCGGTGGCCGCCGGGCGGCGCGGATCAAGAGCAGATCAGGGGCGGGACGCTGCCTCGGCAGGGCTGCTGGCCTCGATGGCCAAGGCATGCACGCCCTGGGGGATCACATCGCGCAGCGCATGATACACAAGGCGATGGCGGGCCACGCGGGTCAAACCGGCCAGCGTTTCACTGATCAGTTTCACCCTGAAATGCGAGCCTTCACCGGCGCCCGCATGGCCTGCGTGCAGGTGGCTTTCATTGATCACTTCGAGGTGCTGCAGCGGCGTGATGGCCGCGCGCAGCACGCTGTCGATCAGCTCGGCAGAAACGCCATTCATGGCTGGTCCTTTGGCGTGGTGGTTTTGTCGTCTGGCAGGTGGCGGCCGATGTACAGGCCTTGCGCCAAGGTGAACAACAGCATCAGGCCGATGCCGCCGAACAGCTTGAAGTTGACCCAGGTGTCGGTGGAGAAATTGAACGCCACCCACAGGTTGAGCACGCCCATGAAGGCAAAGAATGCCACCCAGGCCAGGCTCAGCCGTGCCCACACCGGCTCGGGCAGCTGCAGCTGCTCACCCAGCATCAGCTTGAGCAGATTGCGGCCGAATGCAAACTGGCTGACCAGAAAGCTCAGGCCCATGGCCCAGTACAGGCCGGTGGGCTTCCATTTGATGAAGGTCTCGCTGTGCAGCCAGACAGTGAGCCCGCCCAGCACGGTGACCAGCGCCAGGCTGATCCACAACATCATGTCCACCTTCTTGCCGCTGGTCTTGAGGTACAGCACCTGGGCCAGCGTGGCCACCACCACCACCACGGTGGCCAGCAGCACCGGCGCTTCACCCGAGCCCACCACGCCACCGGCTACCATGAAGCCCAGGTGCTCGGTGGCAAAGCTGGCAGCCCAGTCCTTGTGCGCCTCGGCGTATTTGAAGGCGCCGAAGAACAGCAGGATGGGCAGGAAGTCGAGCAGCAGTTTCATGGGGCTGGCAGTGTAGCCACCGCTGCCGCCGTGGCCCGGGCGCAAGTCACGGCAACACGCCGGTCAGGCCTTGGGCGTGAAATCAACGGACGCTGAGTTGATGCAATAGCGCTCACCGGTGGGCTGGGGGCCGTCGTCGAACACATGGCCCAGGTGGGTGCCGCAGTTGGCGCAGCGCAGCTCCACCCGCACCATGCCGAGTGTGCTGTCGGTGATGCGCTCGATGCGGCCCTGGCCCAGCTCTTGGGTCCAGCTGGGCCAGCCGCAGCCGGCGTCGAACTTGTGTTCACTTTCGAACAGCACCTGGCCGCAGCCCACGCAGTGGTAGGCGCCGTCGGCCCAGTGGTCCCAGTACTTGCCGGTGAACGGCCGCTCGGTGGCGGCCTGGCGCGCCACCTGGTACTGCATCGCATCGAGCTGGGCGCGCCACTCGGCATCGGTCTTGCGCACCGGGTAGCGCGGGTCGTCGTGCAGGTGCGGGTCGGGGTGGGTTTTTTTGCCGAAGAGGTTCATGACGAGCAAGACACTTCCAAGTGGTGGGCCCAGTCGGGCGGCAATCCGGCGTAAGACGCCGGGGCGTCAGGGTGTTCGTCGAACGGGGTCTGCAAAACTTTCAGCAACTGCCGGGTGGCGTTGAAGTCACCCTGCTGCGCGGCCTGGATCGCGCTTTCCGCCAGATGGTTGCGCAGCACGAACTTGGGGTTGACTGAGTCCATGCGCACGCGGCGTTCGGTATCGCTGCTGGCCTCGGCCTGCAGGCGCGCGGTGTAGCGCTGGGCCCAGGCGTCAAACGCTGGGCGGTCGATGAACCAATCGCGCACGCCAGCGTTGTCGGCGCCAGCGCCGGTGCCAACGCGGCCCAGCGCGCGCCAGGTGATCGTGTGGTCGCTGCGGTCTTGCGCCATCAGGTTGAGCAGGCCGTCGATCAGGTCGATGTCAGCGTCTTGGGACGTGGCCAGGCCCAGCTTGGCGCGAAAACGTGCCTGCATCGCGTTGGCAAACTCAGCCTTGAACGGCTCGATCGCCGCCTTCATCGCCGCCATGCTGGACTCAGGCTCACCTGGCATCAGCGGCATCAAGGCGTGGGCCAGCGCATGCAGGTTCCAGAACGCCACGCCGCTCTGGCGCGCAAACGCATAGCGGCCCTGGTGGTCGCTGTGGTTGCAGATGTGCATCGGGTCGAAGGCGTCGAGAAAACCGAACGGGCCGTAGTCGATGGTCAGACCCAGGACCGACAGGTTGTCGGTGTTCATCACGCCATGGCAAAAGCCCACCGCCTGCCAGTCGGCCATCAGGCGCGCGGTGCGCCGGCTCACGGCCTCCAGCAGCGCCAGCACCGGGCTGGGGGCGGTGGCGCAATCGGGGTAGAAGCGCTGGACCACCGCGTCGGTGAGGGCTTGCAGCGCGGTGGTGTTTTGCGCCGTGTGGGCAAAGTGCTCGAAGTGGCCGAAGCGGATGAAGCTGGGCGCCACCCGGGTGACCACCGCTGCGGTCTCGATGGTCTCGCGCCGCACCGGCGCCGGGCTGCCGATGACACACAGCGCCCGGGTGGTGGGGATGCCCAGCGCATGCATCGCTTCGGAACACAGAAACTCCCGGATCGATGAGCGCAACACCGCGCGGCCGTCGCCCATGCGGCTGTAGGGCGTCAGGCCAGCGCCTTTGAGCTGCACTTCCATCGGCCCGGCGGGGCTGTTGATCTCGCCCAGCAGCAGCGCGCGACCGTCGCCCAACTGGCCCGCCCAGACGCCGAACTGGTGGCCGCTGTAGACGCTGGCAAATGTGTGGCCCGCCGGTGGCAGCGCGTTGCCGGCCAGCAGTTGCAGCGCGTCGTCAGTGGCCAGCCAGCCGGCCAGGCCAAGGTCGGCGGCCACAGCATCGCTTTGCGCCACCCAATGCACAGCCGGCAGCGGCGTGGGCGCCAACTGGGTGCCGAAAGCCGGGCCGAGCGCCTCCAGCATTGGCGCCGGCAGCCAGTCTGGGCCCGCAGCCGTGGCTTGGCGAAGTGGCATGTCAAGTGCATCCATGCCGCGATTGTCGGCGCCCGCCGCGCCGCCGCCGCGTTGGCGCCGGGAATCACCCCAGCCGGTGCCTGGGCGCCAAACGCCATACTTGCCGGCCCACACCTTCACCGCAACAGAGGACCACCATGCTCGGCCAGATGCAAGACCACCCGCTGCTGATTTCCACCCTGATCGACTATGCCGGCCGCCACCATGGCGAGGGCCAGATCGTCTCGCGCCGGGTCGAGGGCGATTTGCACCGCTGCACCTACGCCGACGTGGCCAAGCGCAGCAAGCAGGTGGCGGCGGCCATCGACCGCCTGGGGCTGGGCTTCAGCGACCGGGTGGCCACGCTGGCCTGGAACGGCCACCGCCACCTGGAGCTGTATTTCGGCGTCACCGGCAGTGGCCGGGTGGTGCACACCATCAACCCGCGCCTGTTGCCCGAGCAGATTGCCTGGATCGCCAACCATGCCGAAGACCAGGTGCTGTGCTTCGACATGACGTTCCTGCCCATCGTCAAGGGCATCTGGGCCCATTGCAAGACGGTCAAGCACTGGGTGGCGCTGTGTGACGCAGACAAGCTGCCCGCCGACACCGGTGTGCCGAATCTGACCAGCTACGAAGCCTGGATCGGCGCCGAAACCGGTGTTTACGACTGGCCCCAGTTCGACGAACGCAGCGCCGCGGCGCTTTGCTACACCAGCGGCACGACCGGCAACCCGAAGGGCGTGCTCTACAGCCACCGTTCGACCCTCCTGCACGCCTTCGGCGCGGCGCTGCCCGACGCGCTGGGTTTGTCGGCACGCGACACCATCCTGCCGGTGGTGCCGATGTTCCATGTCAATGCCTGGGGCCTGCCGTACATCGCCGCGATGACGGGCGCCAAACTGGTGTTCCCGGGCGGCGCGCTCGACGGCAAATCGGTCTACGAGCTGATCGAGAGCGAGCAGGTGACGATGGCTGCCGGCGTGCCCA
>JANNMP010000028.1:0-7811 GCA_031398015.1 Burkholderiaceae bacterium | reverse complement strand
GAACACCTCGGCCCAGAACGGGCCGAACTGGTTCACATAGTTGTTGAACGGCTCGTTCTGCTTGACCACCGTGCCGATCACCGACGCAATGCAGATCAGCGTCAGCAGCGAGATCGAGAAGCGCATCGACGACAGCAACTCCACCGCGCTGCGAAAAGTGCGGGAGCCGCTGCGTGGCGATATGCCGGAGGTGGACAGAGACATCAAGACTGGATTATCCCGGCCGATGGTGGCCAGCATGCAAAGGGCCGGTCCAAGACCGGCCCTTGTGCAGACAACGCGGAGTCAGGCGCTTCAAGAGCTTGCCGGCTTGCAAGCCGGCAGAGCCTTCGCAAGCCATGCACTGCCTTCGGCAGTGCATGCGCGGGCTCAGCGGAGCCCGGCGATGTAGTCGCTGACGGCCTTGATTTCCTTGTCGCTCATGCGCGCGGCAATCGACATCATTTGCGGTGCATTGGCACGTGTGCCGGCGCGAAAGGCCACCATCTGCGCCTCGGTGTAGTCGGCATGCTGGCCACCCAGGCGTGGGTACTGGGCCGGCATGCCGGCGCCGCTGGGGGCGTGGCAGCCAGCGCAGGCCGGCACCTGCTTGGCGGCAATGCCACCGCGGTAGATCTTTTCGCCCAAGGCCACGGTGTCCTTGTTGCGCGCGGCGCCGGTCACCGGCGGTTTGCTGTTGTAGAAGGCTGCGAGGTTGTGCATGTCCTCGGGCGTCAGCGCTGCCGACATGCCAGCCATGACGGCGTTGGCCCGCTTGCCGGCCTTGAACTCAGCCAGCTGCTTGGCCAGGTACTCGGTGTGCTGGCCTTGCAGGATGGGGTTGGCGGGTGTGCCACGGCTGCCGTCGGCGGTGTGGCAGGCCAGGCAGGTCTGGGCCTTCTCCTGGCCCTTGGCCAGATCAGCCTTGGCCGGGGCTGTGGCGCCGGCTGCCGCAGCCGGCAGGGCGATCACGGTTGCGGCCGTGAGGGTGGCAGCCACGTTGGAGACCAGGGCAGCCAGGGCTTGCAACGACTTCATGTCGAGGAACCTTCAATGAACAGAACCTGCGGATTTTACAATGCCGCATGACCTCCACCGATGTTGCCAGGCGATCCAGCGCCAAACCCGCTGCCTTGGCCACGCCCGACCCAGCGCAGCGCGAGGCTCTGTCCTGGACCCAGGGTGCGCGCTTTCTCACCACCGCCAGCCTGCTGTCGCAATTGCCGCCACCCGGCCTGCCTGAGGTGGCCTTCGTCGGCCGCAGCAACGCCGGCAAATCCACCGCCATCAACACCCTGGCCCAGCACCGGCGGCTGGCGTTTGCGTCCAAGACGCCCGGCCGCACCCAGCACATCAACCTGTTCGAGCTGGGCCCGGCCGATGCGCCCGACGCGCGCTGGGCCGACTTGCCGGGCTACGGCTATGCGGCCGTGGCGCGTGGCGCCAAGCTGCGCTGGCAGCAGGTGATGGCCGACTACCTGGCCCATCGCCATGCGCTGGCCGGCATCGTGATGCTGGTCGACAGCCGCCACGGCTTCACCCCGCTGGACACGCAGTTGCTCGATTTCGTGTCGCAGCGGGTGGGCAGTGGTGAAGTCAAGCTGCTGGTGCTGCTGACCAAGGCCGACAAGCTGAGCCGCCATGAAGCCGCCAAGGCGTTGGCTGGCGCGCACAAGGTGCTGGCCGGCCTGGCCACCGACCATGCCGACATCAGCATGGTGTTGTTCTCTGCGCTGTCGCGCCAGGGCCTGGGTGATGCAGCGCTGGTGTTGCGCACCTGGCAGCCGAAAGCCGCCAGCCCCACCCCAGTTGACGAGAGCGCTTCATGAGCATCGAACTGTTTGACCAGGCTGTGGCAGCGGGCATCACCCTGGGCTGCCGCGCCGCAGGGCCAGTGGACGCGCCGCAGCGCGCGCTGTTTGTGCATGGCTTCCCCGAAGCCGCCTTCGTCTGGGACGATGTGATGCAGGCCTTGGCAGGCGATGCTGCAGCGCCGCTGCGCTGCGTGGCGCCCAACCTGCGCGGCTACGGCCCCAGCAGCGCGCCCACCGCGCTGTCGGCCTACCGCGCCAAGCACTTGGTGGCCGACCTGGCGGCGATGGTGGACGCCACCGCCGCCCCCGGCCAGCCGCTGGATTTGCTGGTGGCGCATGACTGGGGCGGCGGCGTTGCCTGGAACTATGCCGCGCTCCATCCCCAGCGCCTGCGCGCGCTGGTGATCATCAATTCACCGCACCCGGGCGCGTTTCTGCGTGAGCTGCGCCACAGCGCCGAGCAGCAAGCCGCCAGCCGCTACATGCTGGATCTGGTGCAGCCCGATGCGGCCACCACGCTGGCGGCCGATGACTTTGCCGCACTGTTCGCCAAGTTCGGCCGCGACGGCCCGCCAACCTGGATGACACCGGCCGTGCGCGCGTCATACCGCCAGGTCTGGCAGCAAGGCCTGGACGGCGCGCTCAACTTCTACCGCGCCTCGCCGCTGCGCCCGCCCACCGGCGCGGCCGACGACCCGCTGCACCAGCTGGTGTTGCCGGATTCCGTGGTGCGGGTGAATGTGCCCACCACCGTGCTGTGGGGCGACAACGACCATGCGCTGCGCCCCGGCCTGCTCGACGGGCTCGATGCCTGGGTGCCCGGTGTGCAGATCCACCGCCACGCAGACGCCAGCCACTGGATCGTGCACGAGCAGCCTGCGTGGGTGCTTGCTCAGCTCAAGCGGGTGCTGGCCAGGCCCTGATCAAGGCCGGCCGATGAACAAGGCCAGCCCGGTCTGGCCACGCGGCGCATGGGTGATGCCGAAGTACAGCGGCCCGATGCCGGTGTCGGCGCCCAGAAACACGCTCATGCCCGCACGCAGGCCCGACAGCGCCACGTCGCCGCGCTGCAGCCAGGCATTGCCGGCTTCCAACGTGGCGCCCAGGAAGAAGCCACGTGTCAGCGTGGGCTGCTGGTTCAACCGCAGCATCCAGCCCAGGCGCATCAGCAACACATGGTTGCCCAGCAGCTGAGCGCTCTGGTGGCCCGACAAGCGGTGGAAGCCGCCCAGCGCATAGCGCGCCGGCCCGGCCGCGCCGGTGCCCTGGTCGGCCGTTTGCAGCAGCGCATGCACTTCCAGGGTGTGGGCGCCAAAGCTTTTCACTGCCGTGCCCTCGGCCTCGGCGCGGTGAAAGCTGCCGCGCAAGTCGCCACTGCGCTGGCCCACCCAGACCTCGGCCGCGCCCCGGTAGCCGCGCCGCGCAAACACGGCAGAGTCAAGCTGGTCCACCACCGCACGGGCACGCAGGGCGTCTTCGGTCCAGCGCGCCCGGCTGCTGGGCAGCGGGCCCAGCTCGGCGGCGGCCAGTTGCACCGAGCTGCCCAGCGTCACCCTGGACCAGCCCAGCCGCAGCTCGCCGAATTCACCCCAGGGCTGGCCGATGTCCAGGCCCAGCGCGGCGGTGGTGCGGCGGTAGGCCGCCAGCTCATTGCCACGCTGCTGGCCGTACAACACCAGCCGGCGGCGTTCCAGGCTGGCCTGGGCGGCCACGAACCAGTCATTGGCACGCGAGGCGGTCCAGGCCAGCGGGTGGTACAGCTCGGTGAACAGGCGTGGCACCTCACCGATCTGCAGTCGGTTGCGCCATTCGGTGCCGTTGCGGCTGAGCCAGTGGCGGTTGTGGCTCAGCTTCAGGTTGAAGGCGCTGCGGCCGCTGAAATCGGTGCTGAGATCGAGCCCCACGTTCAAGTAATTCGGGCCCCAGAGTTTGTCTTCGACGTCAAACACCAGGCTGTCGCCGACGGCCGGGTCGGTGCTGCGCAGCAGCTGGAAATCGGCGCGGGTGTAGTCGCCCCCGGCGGCCAGGCGGCGGCTGTCGCGCTCCGCGCGTGCGGGGTCGAAGTCCTGCCCAGGCTGGCTTTCCAGCATCGCCACCAGACGCTCGGGGTTGGTGACGGTGCTGCCCTCGATGCGCACTTGCGCCAGGCGGCTGCCTGCGGCCGCCGGCTTGGCGTGGCGGCCGCGCCAGGCGGCATAGGCGGTGGCGCTGATGGACAACGCGGCCAGTTTGTCGCTGCGCCCGCGCGCGCCGGCCTCGCCCAGCGCAAAGAAGCGCTCGGCCTGGTCGAAGTCCCCGGCGCCCAGGCTGCCCAGGGGCGGGGTGATCAGCACATCAGCCGGGCGCAGCGTGGCCAGGCTGCGCTGCACGTTCTGCTCGGTCAGCAAGGTCAGCATCTGGCTGGTCAGGCCCACCGCCGAGCCCAGCGTGTCGCGCCCGCCCGGCGGGGTGCCGATGTTGACCACGATCACCACGTCGGCGCCCAGCGCGCGTGCCACGTCGATGGGCAGGTTGTTGACCAGGCCGCCGTCACCCAGCACCCGGCCGGCCAGCTCGGTGGGCGCGAACACGCCGGGCACGCTCATGCTGGAGCGAAGCGCCATCGCCAGGTCGCCTTGGTCGAGCACCACGGCGGCACCGGTCTCCATGTCGGTGGCCACGGCGCGAAACGGGATCGGCAATTGGTCAAACTGCTGCACTGCCGCCACCGGCAGGGTGTAGCGGCGCAGCAGCGTCTCCAGGCCGCGGCTGGAGACAGCGGCCAGCGGCGCCAGCAGTTCACCGTCACGCCAGCCCAGCTCGATCAGCGGTGAAATCTCGAAGTCTTCTTCCTTGCGCCGCTGTGACAGCTGCTGGCGCGCCACCCGGCTGGTGAACACCTCGGCCCAGCGCACAGCGCGCAGCTCACGCTCCAACTCGGCCGCGCCCATGCCGCTGGCATACAGGCCGCCGACGATGGCGCCCATCGAGGTGCCGGCGATCACATCGACCGGCACCTTCAGTTCTTCCAGCAGCTTGAGCACGCCCACATGGGCCAGGCCACGCGCGCCGCCGCCCGACAGCACCAGGCCGATGCGCGGGCGCGCCGGTGCCGCTGCGGCGCTGGCTGCGGCTGGCGCGGCGGGGTCTGCGCTGGCAGCGGCCTGCGCCCAGGCAGCGCTGCCCACCGAGGCGGCAGCCCATGCCAGCAGCGCGGTCACCAACAGTTGCGCAGCCCGCCCATGCCGGGCCGCACCGCTACAGGCCACGCAGCACTTTCTCGGCCGAGCGCCGCACCAGTGAGCGCACCCTGTAACTGTGGGCCAGGCCTTCGGCCTGCAGCCGCGCCATGGCGCGCTGGCGCACGGCATACAACTGCTCGGTGGCGGGCTCGCGCAGCAGCGCCAGCTCATGCTGCCGGTCTTGCCACAGCGACACCAGCGTGCGCCGCTCACCCTGCACATAGGCACGCCATGCGGCCCCCGGCGGCAGGCCCACCGCCGCCAGCGTGGCCGCATGCGCCGGTGGTGGCTCGGCCATCAGCGCGGCCGGCACGGTATCGAGCGTGGCGATGTCCAGCGGCATGGCGTTGGTGCTGGCCGAGGCTTCGTCGGCAATGATGCGTTCAAGCTTGTCGATGGCCGGCTGGGCAGCCGCAATCGCCTGGGCCAGGGTGTGGCGCTGGGCGGCCAGCAAGCGCTCGATGGCCCAGGCAAAGCCGTGGCTGTCACGCGCATCGGCCTGGGCCAGGTGGTCCACCAGGTTGCGGCCCAGGCCCAACAGGCGCATGCGCTGGCTGGGCGGGCACAGCGCGATGTCATGCGCCAGCTGGTCCATGAAGCGCCACAGCGCATGGTCATAGCGGTCGAGCAGCGACGCATCGCGCAGCGCCACCCGCAGCGCGGTGGGCTGCAGGCGCTGCATCAGTGCCACGGTGTCGGGTGCGAGCTGGAAATCGGTCTGGATGGCTTCGAACAGGCGCGCCAGCAGCTCGATCAGCTGCGGGTCAGGCGCGTTGGCCGCTGGTGTGGCGCTGCTGGTGCTGGCTGGGCTGGCCGCAGCCCGCTGGCCCGGCAACGCGTCCAGCGGCGTGGGCATGCTGTGGCGCAGGCTGCGCAGATCATCGGGCACCTGGTAGCGCGAGCCGGTGTTGCCAAACGTGGTGTTGCCGCTGACGACGATGGTGCGGTAGCTGGCCGGCTCCACACCCTGGTCTTCCAGCCGGCGGCAGGCGGCCGTGTAGGCCCGCGCCAGCGTGGTGGCCAAGGGCGTGGCGGCGTCGTGCAGAAAGGCCGCCAGCAGCGCGCGCGCCAGTGGCAGCGCCTGCACACCGGCCCACAGCGCGCGCACGAATCGCTCGGGCCGGAACGGGTTGGTGTCGCGCGAGACATTGGGGTCATTGACCAGGGCCGAGGTATAGGTCTGCAATTCGCGCAGCACGGTCTCGGCCTGCAGTTTCACCGCGTCGGTGCAGCGGGCGATCTCGATGTCCACCGCCACATCGGCCTCGTCGATCAGCGCCAGCGACAGCGCGGCGTTGCCGAAGACGGTGGGCTTGCCAGCGCTGCGCTCGGCGCTGCGCTCGGCCTGGCGGCTGCCGGCCAGCACGGCGCGCAAATCTTCTGCAGCGCCGTTGCGCAGCACGGCCAGCGCCTTGGCGGTGATCTCGCTGCGGTGCTGCTGCAGCACCCGGGCCGGGTCGCCATCACCACGGCCGGCCGCAGGCAGTCGCTCGCGCCAGCGCTGCTGCACCGCGTCGATCACCAGGTCGAGCGACATCGGCGCGCGCAGCAGCTCGTCGTCGATGAAATCCTGCAGCGAGGGCCGGGTGGGCATGGCGCAGATTATCGATGGCAGGCATCGGCGTGCGCCGCTGCAATGCCTTGATAAGCGCCGTCATCGCCCGCCAAACGAAACGGGCCTCCCGAAGGAGGCCCGCTGTGCTGCAGTGGCGGGCCAGCGCAACAGCCGCCGGCCCAGCGAGATCACATGTCCATGCCGCCCATGCCACCCATGCCGCCCATGCCACCAGGCATGCCGCCGCCGCCGGCTTCGTCCTTCGGCGCCTCGGCCACCATGGCCTCGGTGGTCAGCATCAGGCCGGCCACGCTGGCTGCGTTCTGCAGCGCGGTGCGGGTCACCTTGGTCGGGTCGAGGATGCCCATTTCGATCATGTCGCCGTAGGTGTCGTTGGCCGCATTGAAGCCGTAGTTGCCCTTGCCTTCCAACACCTTGTTGATGACCACGCTGGGCTCGCCACCGGCGTTGGCCACGATCTCGCGCAGCGGCTGCTCGATGGCGCGCAGCACGATCTTGATGCCGGCTTCCTGGTCGCTGTTGTCACCCTTGATGGTGCCAACGGCCTGGCGGGCGCGCAGATACGCCACGCCACCACCGGCCACGATGCCTTCTTCGACCGCCGCACGCGTGGCGTGCAGGGCGTCTTCGACACGCGCCTTCTTTTCCTTCATTTCCACTTCGGTGGCGGCACCGACCTTGATGACGGCGACACCGCCGGCGAGCTTGGCCACGCGCTCTTGCAGCTTCTCGCGGTCGTAGTCGCTGGTGGCTTCTTCGATCTGCACGCGGATCTGCTTGACACGTGCCTCGATGTCACCGGAGGCGCCGCTGCCGTCGATGATGGTGGTGTTTTCCTTGCCCACTTCAACGCGCTTGGCCTGGCCCAGATCGGCCAGCGTCACCTTCTCGAGCGTCAGGCCGACTTCCTCGGCGATGACCTTGCCGCCGGTCAGGATGGCGATGTCTTCGAGCATCGCCTTGCGACGGTCACCGAAGCCAGGCGCCTTGACAGCCACCACCTTCAGAATGCCGCGGATGGTGTTGACCACCAGGGTGGCCAGGGCTTCGCCTTCCACTTCTTCGGCCACGATCAGCAGCGGACGGCCGGCCTTGGCCACTTGCTCCAGCGTGGGCAGCAGGTCGCGGATGTTGCTGATCTTCTTGTCGAAGAGCAGCACGAACGGGTTGTCCAGCAGCGCCGATTGCTTCTCGGGGTTGTTGATGAAGTAGGGCGACAGG
>JANNMP010000023.1:0-2146 GCA_031398015.1 Burkholderiaceae bacterium | reverse complement strand
TTCAAGAACCGGCAGTTGCCGGCCCACCAGCGCGGCGGCTCGATCGATCTGCGTTTCGCGACGATGATGAACGACCTCGGCCTGCCGCTGCGCGACGCCCACGACGCGCTCAATGACGCAGTGATGGCCGGGCTGGCGTTCGTGAAGCTGCGCGGTTTGCTGGCGCAACGTTGATGCATGGCGCGGCCAACGTGACTTCGAGCGTTGGCCAGCCTGGCGCAGGTCGGCAAGGCCGGCATCGCGGCCGGTGGCCAGTGGCCGTTCACCCGGCCAGGGAGGCCGGTTTGCGCCACCGGTTCTGAACCACGGGTTCAGTCGTGGCCGCGGCCCTTGCCGTGGCCTTTGCCGTCGCCATGGCCCTTGCCATGGCCATTGCCGTGGCGGCCGTCGTGGCGGTCATCGCGGCGGTCATCCCGCTCACCGTAGCGCGGCGCGGGGTGCTGCACATGCTCGTGGTACCAGCGCTCCTGCACAAAGTACACCGGCGTGTTGCAGGCGTTGTAGCTGCGGCAATGGCGGCGCCAGTTCTGGCGGTGGCCGGGCGGCACCCACATGTACACAGGCTCGGGCGCACGCGCCTGGTGGTAGATCACCACCGGCTGCTGCACCACCACTTGGGGCTGCGGAAAACGGCCGATGTCGATGCGGCCGTACACCCCCGGCTGGCTGATGCCGATTGACACGCCCACATCGCCAGCTTGCGCCGGCATGCTGGCCATCAGCGCGCCACCCAGCGCCAGCGTTGCGGCCCAGCCGCGCCGGGTGTTGTTGTTGTCAAACGCCATGCTCATGCTCCAACGGCCAGCGACAGCCGGCACCGTGCCCGATTCAACGCCCCGGCAACGCGTCTGGTTGGCGGACGGCAACGTAAAACAATGTAGGACAGGCGCCCCGTGGTGCGACGGCGGGCCGGGGTTGGGCCGGGGGTGGGGTGAATTCAGGCCTCGTAGACGATCTCGGCACGCCCGCCTTGGGCCAGCTGGCGGCAGCGCGCCAGCGCTTCGTCGCTGGGCCAGAAGCGGCCGTCGTCGCCCAGGTCGATCTCGGCCGTGGCCTGCGCGCGCACGATCTGCAGCCGCAGTGCCAGGCCTTGCACCCGCTCCAGGCCGTCGTCGTCGGTGGCACGGCGGGCGGGCCAGGTGGCCACCAGCTCGGCCAGCGGTGGCGCTCTGCCGTGGCCGTCGCCGTTCAAGCCCAGCGCCAGCCAGCGGCCAAAGCGCGCGCGGGCGGCCGGCAAGTCCCACAGCTGGTTGATGTTCAGCCGCAGGCCGCCCGAGAAACGGTCGTTCTGCACCTTGCCTTGCACGATCAGCAGTTCGTCTTCAGCCAACAAGGCCTTGTTGGCGTCGATCAATTCGTCATTGGCCACCGCCTCGATGGTCTCGCTGCCGTCGTCGAGCTTGAAGATCGCCACCCGGCCGCGCTGGCCGTTGGCAAAGCGCAGCTCGCTGACGATGCCGGCCAGCAGTTGCGGCTCGCGGCTGTCGACCAGGTCGGCAATGCGCCGCTTGGCAAAGCGCCGCAGCTCAGACTCATGCTGCTGGAACAAGTGGCCTGACAAGTAAAAGCCGAGCGCCGATTTCTCCAGCAGCAGCCGCTCACGCAGGCCCCAGGGCTCGGCATGGGCCAGCGCCGGCTCTTGCGTGGCCGAGCCATGGTCACCATCGTCGAACAGCCCACCCTGCGAGGCATTGACCACCTGGTGGTCGGCAAAGTCGAAGCCCAGCGACACATTCGCCACCAAGCAGGCGCGGTCGGTGTGCAGCGCATCAAAGGCACCGGCCTTGATCAGCGCCTCGACCGCGCGCTTGTTCACCCGCCTGCGGTCGATGCGGGCGCAGAAGTCGAAGAAGCTGTGGAACGGCCCGCCCGCCTCACGCGCTTCGACGATCGCCTCGACCGCGCTTTGCCCACTGCCTTTGACGGCGCCCAGCCCATAGCGAACCCGCTTCTTGTCCACCGGCTCGAAGCGGTGCGTGCCGCGGTTCACATCCGGCGGCTCGAAGCTGATGCCGAACAATTTGGCATCGTTGAGCAACACCTTCAGCTTGTCGGTGTCGTCCATTTCGATGGTCATGTTCGCGGCATAGAACTCGGCCGTGAAATGCACCTTGAGCCAGGCCGTGTGGTAGGCCAGCAATGAATA
>JANNMP010000764.1:0-4292 GCA_031398015.1 Burkholderiaceae bacterium | reverse complement strand
CCTGAGGTGGCCCCTTCGGGTCCTTCGGCTGGCCCGGCACGATCTCTTCATCGAGCACCAGCTTGGCATCCAGCGTTTCCTGCGTGCGGCCGCGGAACACCGCCAGCGCGCGGTGCGAGGGCACGTTGCGGATCGGCTCGTCGTACTCGAAGTAGTCGCGGAACTTGGCGATGTCGGGGTGGTTGCCGTCCTTGCCATCGACGAGCTTGCTCTGGAACAGGCCTTCGGCCCACAGCCATTCGCGCAGCTTGCCCACCAGCACGGCGTCCTCGGCCCAGCGCTCGGCGAGCAGGTCGCGCACGCCGTCCAGCACCGCGTGGGGGTCGGCAAAACCGGCCTCGGCATTGATGAACCTGGCGGCCTCATCCAGCGGCGTCAGCGTCGGGTCGGCGAACAGCTGGTCAGCCAGCGGTTCCAGCCCCGCCTCGCGGGCGATCAGGCCCTTGGTGCGGCGCTTGACCTTGTAGGGCAGGTAGAGGTCTTCCAGCTCCTGCTTGGTCGGTGCCGTGCGAATGGAGGCTTCCAGCTCGGGCGTCAGCTTGCCCTGCTCGGCAATGCTGGCCAGCACCGTGGCACGGCGGTCTTGCAGCTCGCGCAGGTAGGCCAGCCGGCCCTCCAGCGCGCGCAGCTGGATGTCGTCCAGCCCCTCGGTGGCCTCTTTGCGGTAGCGGGCGATGAAGGGCACGGTGGCGCCACCGTCGAGCAGCTCAGCCGCTGTCTTGACCTGGCGCGGCGCCACTTTCAGCTCGGCCGCGATCTGCAGAAGAATCTTGTCCAAAACCCCGGCCCGCGGTGGGCCCTCCCCCCGGAAAAGCGCGCGAGTGTGCCACATCGGTAGTGGCCGACCAGCGCGCAGAATGCGGCAGCTTGCTTGCCCGCCAGCCCGCCAGCCAGCCACCACCATGCCTGCCACGCCTCTTGACCTAACGCTGCAGCGCCGCCGCCTGCTCCACCGCCTGGGGCTGCTGCCGCTGTCGCCGCTGCTGGCGTTGACAGCGTGCGCCGCACCCTGGCCCGAGGTGCCGGCCGGTGCCGGATCGAGCAGCGCGCGCGCGCGCTTGCGCGACGCTGCCGATGCCCATGGCCTGGCGGCATGGCAGCGCCTGCAGGATGTGAACCTCGGCTTCGAGGCCATCGCCTGGCCCAGCGCCAATGGCTTGGTCAGCGCCGGTGCGGCCCAGTTGCGGCTGCTGCCCGGCCCCGGCATCAGCGCGCTGCAAGCCACCGGCATGGCGCCATCGGCCGTGGCGGCCGGCCTGCACCGCCTGCTGCTGCTGGGGCCGCTGGCGCTGGCAGGCTTTGACAGCGCAGTGAACTGGGCCGAGCCGGTGACGCTGAACGGCCAGCGTTGCGACCACCTGAACCTGCGCCTGGCGCCCGGCCTGGGCGGCGCCGCCAGCGACCGCCTGTCGCTGTTCATTGACCGTGACCAGGCCTGGCTGCGCCGGCTGCAGGTGTCGCTCAGCGCCTTGGGTGACCAGGCCATGGCCCAGGTGGACGTGGCCGGCCACCGCCGGTTGCACGGTGTGCTGTGGCCGCTGCTGTTCAAGAGCGTGGCCGCAACGCCATTGGCCTGGGCAGTCAGCGGCCTGGACGTGGACCGCGGCTACCCCGCCAGTGCCTTGCAGACACGGCCCTGGGCTGACCGTGCCGCAGCGCCGGCCGCCCGGCTTGGCCCCGCCTGACGGCTACTCGCCGCGCAGCGCGGCGCGCAGCTTCTGCCCGACCTCGGGGCGGTCTTTGAACGGATCGCTCGGGTTGCGTGCCAACACCACATCCTCCAGACGCGTCTGCACCGAGCCCAGCGCATGCGGGTGGCTGTAGATGTAGAACTGCCTGGCGTGCAGCGCTGCAAACACCTTGGCCGCCACATCGGCAGCGCTCACCTTGCCGCTGCCCACTGCCTTCTTGCCCATCGCCTCGCCGATCAGCTGGCTGCGGGTGGGCTGGGCGCCGGCATCGGTCATGGCGGGCGGCCGGTTGCGCTCGCTCTGTGTGATGCCGGTGGGCACGAAGAACGGGCACAGCACATGGGCGTGCACCTGGCTGCTGACCAGGGCCAGGTCCTGGTGCAGCGTTTCGGTCAGGCTCACCACCGCATGTTTGCTGGTGTTGTAGACGCCCATGTTGGGCGGGTTGACCAGGCCGGCCATCGACGCGGTGTTGACGATATGGCCCTCGAAGCCCGGGTCGGCTGCCGCTGCGGCCAGCATCATCGGTGTGAACAGGCGCACGCCGTGCACCACGCCCCAGACGTTGACACCCAGCACCCACTCCCAGTCCTTGACCGAGTTCTCCCACACCAGGCCGCCGCCGCCGACACCGGCGTTGTTGAACACCCAGCTCGGCGCGCCGAACATTGCCTGCACCTCGGCGGCCAGGGCTTCCATCGCAGCGGCTTGCGACACATCCACCTGGCGCGCCAGCACGCGGCCAGCCTGCGGCGCTGCCAGGCCGCTGATCTCGGCCGCAGCGCTGGCCAGCGCGTCGGCCTGCACGTCCACCATCACCACATGCATGCCGGCGCCTGCGGCCAACCGCGCACATTCGAGGCCGAAGCCTGATGCCGCACCCGTCAACACCGCCGTGCGGCCTTTGAAATCAGTCATGCGGGCGTGTCTTTCTTGATCTGGAAGCCGAAGCGGGGAAAGTGCACATGCAGCGCGCCGGCGCGGGGGTCGCTGCGGCGCAGCGTCACTGCGTCAGCCGTCAGGCCCACCAGCGTGCCGGCCACCGGGTCGGCGCCGTAGTCGGTGGCAGCCACGGTGACGGCCTGGCCGGCGTCGAAGCCAAGGCCGGGCACCACTGCAACTGGCGCATGGCCAGCGGCAGCAGCGGCCTCAGCCGCGATGCTGATGGCCTTGGCCGACGACATTTCACCCGGCTTGCCATGGCCGATGGCCTGCAGCCGGGCCAGCCAGGCGGTGACTGCGGGGTAGCCGTCGAGCAGGCCTGCCACCGGAGTGGCGCGCTGGATGAACCACAGGCAGTGGCCGACCGAAAAATCAGCGATGCACGCTGTGGCACCAAACAGCCAGGGCCCACCCTGGCTGAGCTGGGTGTTGAAGGCGGCGAGGTGGGCTTTGAGCTGCACCGTGCCGTCGGCCAGCGTCAGCCGCGGCACGGTGCCACGCATGGCCGCGCGGTCGGTGGCAAAGTCTTTCAGCATCTGCGGGCTGGGGTTGCCCAGGATCGCGGCCACCCCGGCCGGCTGCATGGCCCAGCACACTGCCGCCTGGAACAGCACGCTGTCGGCCCACAGTGCCAGCGGCACGGCCAGCGGCGCTTGCGGTGGGTAGAGGCTGGGCGTGGGCTGCAACGCTTCCAGCACGCGGGCGATCAACGCCGTGTCGCAATAGACATCGGCGCCGACCTGCAGGAACGGTGTCTTGCGGTAGCCACCGGTCAGCGCCACCACGTCGGGCTTGGGCAGCACCGGCGGGATGTGCACCGAGCGCCAGGCCAGGCCCTTGTGGCCCAGCATCAGCCGCGCTTTCTCGGCGAACGGCGACATGTTGTAGTGGTGCAGGATCAGCTCGGGCATGGTGTGTGTTCCTCCATTGCTGCAATTGCGGCCTCAGGGCGCAGGGCGCCACATCTGGATGTGGGGAATGTTGTCTTCGAGGTAGGGCTCGCCCACCGGCTGGAAGCCGTGCTGGCTGTAGAAGTTTTGCAGATGCGCCTGGGCGCTGATCCGGTTGGCCTGGCCAGCCGTGGCAGCGTCGCCCCGGCGCAGGCCTTCAGCCACCAGCCGGTGGGCCAGGCCCGTGCCGCGCAATGGCTTGTCCAGCACCACCCGGCCCAGCGACGGCTCGACGTATTTCACGCCGGCGTCAACGATGCGCAGGTAGGCACGCAACACACCCGCCGAGTCGCGCCCCAGCAGGTGCCAGCTTTGGCGGTCAGCGCCGTCAGGGTCCAGAAACGCGCCCTGCTCCAGAACGAACACCTTGGCCCGCAGCGCCAGCATGTCATAGACACCGTCGGCGCCCAGGTCGGCAAAGCGCTGCCAGGTCCATGACAACGGCAGCATCGCCCCGGGCTCCAGGGTTCAGGCCAGCTTGACCAGCTGCTTGCCGAAGTTCTTGCCCTTGAGCAGGCCGATGAACGCGTCTGGCGCGGCGGCCAGGCCCTGGGCCACGCTCTCGCGGTACTTCAGCTTGCCGCTGGCCACGCCCTGGCCCAGCTCGGCCAGCGCCGCCGGCCAGTGCTGCATGTGCTCACTGACGATGAAGCCTTCGACCTTCATGCGGTTGACCAGGATCAGCTGGGGCGCGGCCAGCGGGATCGGC
>JANNMP010000757.1:0-3586 GCA_031398015.1 Burkholderiaceae bacterium | reverse complement strand
GAACACGATGTCCAGCCCTCCACCTGGTCCAGCGGCGGCCAGTGCGGCGGCGACGATGGCCGCCGGTGCGTCGTCGCTGGCCACGTCCTGCGCCAGCGCCACGATGCGCGGCTGGCCCTCGTGCGCCGTGGCAATGGCGCTGCCGGGCCGGTCGACCGCCAGCACGGTGGCACCTTCCTCGGCAAACAACTGTGCGGTGGCGCGGCCGATGCCCGATGCAGCGCCGGTGACGATGGCGGTCTTGCCGGCCAGGCGGTTCAAAGCGGGCATGCGGCGCTCCTTGGGGTGGGGTGGGGTGGCGGGTGTGGTCGGTGTGGCGGGTGTGGCAACGGGGTGTGCAACCCAGTGTGGTGGTGGCCGTCAAAATGCACCAATCACAACGGAGACACCGCCCCATGGCCAGCATCGACTACTACTTCGCCACCGTCTCGCCCTGGGCCTACCTGGGCCATGCCCGCTTCGTGGCCATGGCCCAGGCGGCGCTCGCCACGGTGCGCGTCAAGCCGATGGACCTGGGCGAGATCTTTCCGGTCTCGGGCGGGCTGCCGCTGGCCAAGCGCGCGCCGCAGCGCCAGGCCTACCGGCTGGTGGAGCTGAAACGCTTCAGTGACTGGCTGGGCATCCCGCTGCAGACTCAGCCGGCGCACTTTCCGGTCAACGGCAATGACGCGGCCAAGCTGATCATCGCGGTGGATGCAGCCCATGGCAGCGCCGCCGCGCTGGATGTGGCCCACCGCGTGGGCGCCGCCATCTGGGCCGAGCAGCGCAACGTGGCCGACCAAGCCGTGCTGGCCGCGCTGCTGGCCGAGGCCGGGCTGCCGCTGGCGCTGCTGGACGCAGCCACGCTGGACGCTGCAGCACCACGTTATGCCGCCTACACCGCCGAGGCGCGTGACCTGGGCGTGTTCGGCGCGCCCAGCTGGGTGATCGACGGTGAAATCTTCTGGGGCCAGGACCGGCTGGATTTTGTGCAGCGCCGGCTTCAACGGGGCTGAGCAACATCCGGCGGCGCCCCTGGCTGGCCCAGCAGGCCGATCAGCTCGTCCAGCGTGGCGTAAAAGCTGGCGATGAAATCGGCCCCGATGCGCTGCTCGATGGCCGCATCGGTGGCCTCGATCAACGGCGCCATGGCCGCCACCAACGCCTGGCTCTTGGCGGTCAGCGCCACTTTCACCCGGCGCGCATCACCGGCCATGCGCCTGCGCTGCACCAGGCCCAGCGCGTCCATGCGCGCCAGCACGCCCGCCAGGCTGGGGCTGGAAATGCGGCAGCGCTCGACGATCTGGCGCGGCTCCAGCGGCCCGGCGTCGGCCAGCGCGCGCAAGATGCGCCACTGCTGCTCGGTCAGCCCGTGGGCGTTGAGGATCGGCCGGAAGTTGGCGATGACGCTTTCACGCGCCTGCAGCAGCAGCAGCGGCAGGTTGCGGTGGGCCAGCGGCAGCGCGCTGGGCGCCACAGCCCGGGGTTGGGTGCGCGGGGGTCTGGTGCGCGTCAAGGGCAGCTCGGCAGTTTGACCAGCGCCGATCTTAGCCACTACATTGCTCACATCGCAGCAAACCGGCTTGCCTTCCTGCAGCACAGCCACGCCATGCCCCACCTGGTGATCTTGTACAGCGGCAACCTGGATGCGCTGACCGACATGACAGCGCTGTGCCGCGCGCTGGCCGACGCGATGCTGGCCATCCACGACGAGGCCGGCCGCCAGGTCTTCCCCACCGGCGGCACGCGGGTGCTGGCCTATCCGGCGCCGCACTTCGCGGTGGCCGATGGTGGTGCTGCGGCGCGCGCCGCCGGGCTGGGCGCTGACTGCGGCTTTGTGTACCTCAACCTGCGCATGGGCCGTGGCCGCAGCGCTGTTGTGCACAGCAGTGCGGGCCAGGCATTGTCGGCCGTGGCTCAGGCGCACTTTGCGCCGCTGCTGGCCAGCGCGCCGGTGGGCGTCACGCTGCAGATCGACGAGGGGCCCGAGGTGTTCGACGCCAAGCACAGCTCGCTGCACCCACTGTTCACGCCGCGCAGCTGAAGCGTCAGGCGTGTAGGCCACCGCCCACAGGCAGGCGGGGGGGCGGACGATGGCTGGCCGCCCCTGGCGCGGGCAAGCTGCGTTGATGCAACACCGTTCGGGTCATCGCGGGTCGCTCCGGCAGCATCTGGTGGCGGTGCTGGTGCCGGTGCTGGTGGCTTGCACGGCACTGCTGCCAGCCCACGCAGCGCAGGCCGCAGCGGGTGATCGCCAGGCAGACTTGCTGGCCGAGCACCAGGCCGTGGTGGCCAGCCTGCGCAGCAGTCCGTTTGGCGAGCCACTGCTGTTGCGCCCAGCCACCGGCGATAACGGCCACCGTGGTGTGGTGCTGGCGGTGCTGCCACGTCCGCTGGCCAGCGTGGCAGCGGCATTCCGGTCGGCCGAGGCGTTGTGCGGCCTGTTGATCCTGCAGTTGAACGTGCGCGCCTGCCAGGGCGCGGCCGAGGGCCCGGCGCAGCAGCTGCGCGTCTCGGTGGGCCCGGCGCGCGCGGCCTGGCCGGGCCTGGTGCACGACATGGCGCTCAGCCTGCAAACGCTGGCCGACGACGACCAGCACTTCAGCGCCACGCTGGCCGCAGCCGCTGGCCCACTGGGCAGCAGCGCGCTGCGGCTGACGCTGGAAGCGGTGGCGCTGGGGCCTGGCCAGACCTATCTGCACATCGGCTACAGCCAGGCCAGTGGCTTGGCGGGGCGCGCCGCCACCCGGGTCTACCTGGCCACGGCGGGCCGCCACAAGATCGGCTTCAGCAGCCAGGGCACTGACAGCGCCGGCCGGCCGCTGCCGGTGGCTGGCGAGCGCGCCGCGCTGGAACGCAATGTGATGCGCCACTACCTGGGCCTGCTGGCCCACAGCAGCGTCGACGCTGGCACGCCCGCCAGCCGTCTGCACAAGCGCCTGCGCACTTGGCATGCGCTGACCGAACGCCACGCCAGCCAGTTGCATGAGCTGGACCTGGCCGAGTACCTGTCCGAAAAGCTTGGTCCGGCCGCCGCAGCGCGCTGACAACAGCGGCGCCGCAGGCCACCGCGCTGTGCGGCGCCAGAATGCACCGGGATTGCAGCCAGCCCAGCGCCGACCATGCCCGTTGCACCTGTCTTCGTTCTGCCGCCCCTGCGCTACGCGTTTGCCGACGGCATGTTGCTGTTCAACGGCCTGGTGCTGTCACTGGGCCCCGGCCTGCATTGGCTGCAAGGTGAATCGGGCAGCGGCAAGACCACGCTGCTGCGGCTGCTGGGTGCTGCACTGCCAGGCCTGGGCGCGGCGCTGTTCAACGGCCAGACATTGCACGCCGGCAGCCCGGCCTGGCGCCAGGCCGTGTGCTGGCTGGACCCGTCCGACCCTGCGCTCGACGGCCTGACCCCGGCCGCGTTGATGGCTCTGGCGTTGCAGCGCCATGCGCAGCTGGACACCGCCGCATGGCGGCAGCACATTGCCGGCTTCGGCCTGGCGCCGCATGCCCACAAGACCATGCACATGCTGTCCACCGGCATGCGCCGCCAAGCCGCGCTGGCTGCCGTGCTGGCCGCCGGCGCCAGCCTGAGCTTGCTGGACGAGCCGCTGGC
>JANNMP010000737.1:0-14110 GCA_031398015.1 Burkholderiaceae bacterium | reverse complement strand
CGACGCGCAAACCGCTCAAGGGGCCCATGGTGTCTCCGGTGCGATGTGGGGTGTTCTGCCAGAAAGTGTGCCGCAGCGGCAAGTGCTGCCGATGTCATGCCGGGGACGGCGCAGGGCCGTATGCTGGCGGCATGCAATCCTCCACCGCACTGGCCGGCCAACGTGTGTTGCTGACGCAGGCCGATGTGTTCATGGGCCCGGCGCTGGCCGCTGTGTTCAGCCGCCAGGGCGCCACGGTGGTGGCCAACAGCCAGGCACTGGCCGACGCACCCGGCCGCCCCGCAGCCATCGTGGCTGCCGCTGGCCACATCGACGTGCTGCTGCTGCACCTGTCACTGCCCGCACCGGCCACGGCAGCCACCGACATCAGTGACGCCGAATGGCGCCAGGTGTTCGCCCACCTGGTGGACCCGCTGCCACGCCTGGTGGCGGCGGTGCTGCCGCAGATGCGGGCGCGCCGCGCCGGGCGCATCTTGCTGATGGGCAGCGCCGCCGCGCTGCGCGGGCAAAAACGCACCGGCAGCTACAGCGCGGCGCGGGGCGCGCAGCTGGCCTACATGCAGGCGGTGGCGCTGGAGCTGGCGCCGCACAACATCCAGTTCAATGCCATCGCGCAGAACTTTGTCGACAACCCCACCTACTTCCCACCCGAGGTGCAGGCCAACCCACGCTTCGTGGAGCGCCTGAAACGCGAGGTGCCGCTGGGCCGGCTGGTCGGCGCCGAAGAAGACGCGCTGTTTGCGGCCTATCTGTGCAGCCCGGCGGCAGCGTGTTTTGTCGGCCAGGTGTTTCCGGTCAGCGGCGGCTGGGCGCTGAAGTAGGCCGCTGCGCCAGGCCTCAGGCCACCAAGCGCTCTTCAGTCAGCACCGAGAAGTTCAGCAACTGGTGGGCGCCGAAACTCATGGTGATGGGCACGTCACCGGCATCGCGGCCACGCGCCATGACCACGCGGCCGATGCGCGGTGTGTTGTGGCGGGCGTCGAAGGTGTGCCATTGCCCGCCCAGGAAGACCTCGAACCAGGCGCTGAAGTCCATCGGGTACGGCACCGGCGGGATGCCGATGTCGCCCAGGTAGCCGGTGGCGTAGCGCGCCGGGATGTTCAGTGCCCGGCACAGCGTGACGGCGAGATGGGCGAAGTCACGGCACACGCCGGTGCGCTCGGCAAAGCCTTCGGCCGCCGTGCGGTTGGCGCGCGCCGCGCCGTAGTTGAATTGCAGGTGCTGGTGCACAAAATCGCACACCGCCTGCACCCGGCCCCAGCCGGTGGGGCCCTGGCCGAACTGGGCCCAGGCAAAGTTCAGCAAGTGGCTGTCGACCTCGCAGTAGCGGCTGGGCAGCAGGTAGTGCAGCGTGTGGTGCGGCAGGTCTTGCGGGTTGTGCTGCGGTGCCTGCCAGTGCTGGGGGTCGGGCAGGCCGCTGTCTTGCACCGTGGCGCGGTTGAACAAGCGCACCTGCTGCACGCCGTTGGGCACTGACACGCGGGCGCAGCGGTTGCCGAAGACGTCCAGGTAGTCGGTGATGGGCAGGGCCGGCTGCACCGTGATGGCGTCACCCTGCAGCACATCATGCGCCCGCTCAGGGTGCACGTTGAGCATGCAGATCAGCGCGTTGGGCGATTGCAATTGCAGGCTGATGTCGAAGCCGATGTCGATGTGCATGGTGTGGGGCGCAGCAGGGCGCAGAGTGTGAGGGACGCAGGTCGAGCACCGCGCCCACCGCATCAAAGCATTGCAATCTGCGGTGGCTGCATTGTCTGCCGCCCGGCGGCCCGGGCGGCTGTCAGCCGGCACCTACACCGGTGACCGCAGTGGCCGCACCCCATGCATGGCGCGTGCCTGGCTGGCCACACGGTGCAGCGACACACCATGGCTGCCCGACACCGCCAGGGCCTCGCCGGCCGGGTCGGCAAACGACAGCTGGCTGTCGGCCGGGATGTTGCGGCCCAGGCCGATCACCTGGCTGGCCGGCACCACCAGCACCGCCAGCACACCGGCGCGGGTGAGCAGCGCCAGGCGCTGGCCGTCGGCGCTGAACGTCAGTTGGGCATAGGGTGGGGCCAGCTCGGGGCCGAAGTCGGCCCAGCGCTCATTGAACTCGGCCTCGCCCGTGCGGGTGTCGATGACCACCAGTTGCTTGTCAGTGGCCAGGAACAGCCGCTGGCCGCCAGGCGCGGGCAGCAGCACATGCTGGCGTGGCGGCGTGTGGTCGTCGCTTGCCGCTGGTGCTGCCTGCGTGGCCCACACCAGCACGGCGGCCGACACCGCGGCCAGCACTGCGGCGACCACAGTGAAGGCCAGCCCCATGGCAGCGCGGCCGGCCCGCAGTGCAGGCACCGGCTGGCGCCGGACAGCTTGGGCAGGTGTGTGGGGCAGCATGGCTGGCATCGTGGGCCTCCAGTTTGGCGGCCATGATGCGATGCGTGCGGCAAGGCGACATCCTCCACAAGGTGGAGGTGCCAGGCTGCCCAGGCTTGGTGTTGGGCAGCTCAGCGCTGCGGCATGTCGGCCACCCCGTAGCCCAAGCTGACGCTGGCGTCTGGCGCAATCGGCGGCAGGCCGGCCTGCCAGTCGAGCCAGGCCTGGCGCAGTGCGGCCAGGCGCTGCGGCTGGTGCTGGGCCAGGTTGGCACGCTCGCGGGCGTCGGCCGTGATGTTGAACAGGTACTCGTGGCCATCGACCTGCAGGTACTTCCAGTCACCATCACGCCAGGCGCGCTGGCCGCGGTGCAGCATGCGCCAGCCCATCGGCCGGTGGAACAGCGCTGCCGGGTCTTGCAGCACGGGCAGCAGGCTCACACCGTCCAGCGGGTGCGCCGGGTCGGCGGCCACGCCGGCGGCATCCAGCATGGTGGCGCTCCAGTCCATCGTCAGGCAGTGCTGCTGGCTCACCCCGCCCGGGGCGATGTGCGCCGGCCAGTGGGCGATCCAGGGCACGCGGATGCCACCTTCGGTCAAGTCCATCTTGCCGCCCACCAGCGGCCAGTTGTCGGAAAAGCGCTCGCCGCCGTTGTCGCTGGTGAAGACCACCAGGGTGTTGTGGTCCACGCCGGCCTGTCGCAATGCGGCCATCACCCGGCCGATGCCCTCGTCCATGTGGTGCACCATGCGCTGGTAGGCGTGGATGCTGCCGCCGTGCAGGTGAAAAATGTTGTCCTTGATCTCGTCGGCCAGCGCGGCGTCGTCGCGCGTCTCCCAGGGCCAGTGCGGCGCGGTGTAGTGCAGGCTGAGGAAGAACGGCGGCGTTTGTGCAGCCGGTGCCACGCCGGCCACTTCGCCCAGCCAGGCCACGGCACGGTCGCTGATCAGGTCGGTCAGGTAGCCCTGTTGGTGGGTTTCGGTGTCGCCCAGCCACAGATCATGTGTGCCCCGGCTGTCGCAGTGCCTGAAGTAGTCCACCCCGCCCGACATCGGGCCGAAGAAGCTTTCATAGCCCGAGCGCAGCGGGCCGAAGTGCGGCGGGTAGCCCAGGTGCCATTTGCCGATCAGCGCGGTGCGGTAGCCGGCCGCGCGCAGCAGGCCGGGCAGCGTGGGGTGCGCGGGTGGCAGGCCCAGCGTGGCGTTGCCGCGGGCGCGGCTGTTGATCGGCTCTTCGGCGGCGCCGCGCAGGCGGTATTGCCAGCGCCCGGTCATCAGCGCAAACCGGGTCGGTGAACACACCGGTGAGTTGGCATAGCCCTGGGTGAACAGCAGGCCGTTGGCGGCCAGGCCGTCGAGCACCGGCGAGACGGGGCCGAAGCGCGCGGCGCGGCCGCCGTAACAACCCAGATCGGCATAACCCAGATCGTCAGCGACGATGAAGACGATGTTGGGGCGCTGGCGCTTCATCAGGGGCCTGTTGCGGTTTGAATCGACGGCTGGCATGGTGGCACCCGTCAAGCGAACGCCGTGGAACCGGCTTTGCCGGGCCACTGGCGTTGCCCCCTTGAGGGGGAGCGCCGCAGGCGCTTCGGGGGTGGGGCCATCTAATCCGCCTGATAGCCCGAGGCCTTGACCGGCTTTTCCCACTTGGCCAGGTCATTGCGTTGGGCGCTGGCCAGTTGCTCGGGCGTGCTGGCGATGGGCTCCAGGCCCAGCGCGTTCAGGCGGGCGGTGAAGGCGGCGTCTTTCATCGCCGCCTGCACCGCCGTGCTGAGCCGCTGCGCGCTGGCCGCCGGCAGTGCGCCGGGGCCGTAGATGGCAAACCAGGCGCTGGCGTCCATCGCCACGCCCTGCTCGCGCAGCGTGGGCACCTCGGGCAATTGCGGCGAGCGCGCCGCGCCACTGACCGCGATCACCCGCACCTTGCCGGCGCGGTGCTGCTCCAGGCTCTCCAGCACCACATCGATGCTGTAGCCGACATGGCCACCCAGCAGCGCTGTCATGGCCGGCGCGCCGCCCTGGTAGGGCACATGCTGCAGCTCGATGTCCGCCGCCTGGCCCAGCATCAGCCCCAGGAAATGCGGCACCGTGCCGTTGCCTGAGGTGGCATAGGTGGCGGTGGACGCATCGGCCTTGGCCTTGCTGATCATCTCGGCCACGCTCTTGGCGCCCGATTTCGGCCCGGCGACGATGGCGAACTGGAAGCTGGCGAGCTGGCTGACGGGCGCCAGGTCCTTGAGTGCGTCATAGCCCAGTTTCTTGAACACCAGCGGGAACAACACCACCGGGCCGCTGGGCATCAGCACCACGGTGTTGCCGTCGGGCGCGGCGGCCTTCAATTGCTCGATGGCGATGCGACCGGCGGCGCCGGGCTTGTTGTCGACCACCACCGCCTGGCCGCCCAGCTGCGCCGGCAGGCGCTCGGCCAGCAGACGGGCAATGGTGTCGGCCGAGCCGCCCGGCGGGAAACCGACCAGGATGCGCAGCGGCGGTTTGTCGGCCTGGGCCAGTGCGGCGCTGCCCGCCAAGGCGCCGACCAAGGCCAGCATGGCCAGCATGAAGGGGCGGCGTTGCATGTGTTGTCTCCAGCGGGTGCTCGGGGTGGACGCGTTGGGCGGATGCTCGGGCGGGTGCTCTGGAACGCTGTTCAAACGCTCAAGGCGCCAGCCGCGGCGCGCTGCGCAGCACCGCGTCCAGCTCGGCCTTCCAGAACTTCGCCTGGGCGGTGGTGCCGTGGCCGGCGGTGGCCTCGCTGCCGGGGACCAGCAGGATGCGGCCACCCTTGACGCGCTTGATCTCGCGCTCGAGCACACCCAGCTCGGGCGGGTTGCGCTCGTCGTCGGCCGAGTTGATGGCCAGCAGCACGCCCTGGATCTTCTCCAGCCCCGCCGAGGGGTCGTAGTCGCGCGACGACTCCCATTGGTAGAGCACGTCGTTGGCATCGGCCGGGAACGGCGCCTTCAGGCGTGCATCGAGCAAGGCGTCGGCCTGGCTGCGGCTGGGCGCGGCCTTGAACAGCGCCTGGTTGCCGCCGTTGGTGGCCAGGCCGTAGAACACCGACGCCACCCGCGCGCTGGCCGGCTGCTGGCTGTAGTTGCCACCCTGCCAGGCCGGGTCGTTGCGGATGCTGTCGACGATCAGCCGCCGCATGATCCAGTTGCGGCCCGACATCGCCACCGGCAGCGACGCCATGGGCACGGCGATGTCGGCAAAGCCGGGGTACATCTGCGCGAACAGCCAGGTCTCCATGCCGCCCATGGAATTGCCCAGCACCAGGCGCAGGTGATTGATGCCCAGGTGTTCGGTCAGCAGGCGGTGGTGGGCCACCACCATGTCGTCGTAGCTGTATTGCGGGAAGCCAGCGCGTTTGCCGTCTGACGGCTTGCTGCTCTTGCCATGGCCGATGGCGTCGGGGAGGATGATGAAGTACTTCTGCGCGTCCAGCGGCGCACCGGGCCCGAACAGCTCGCCACCGAAGCCGGGTGACAGCAGCCCACGGCCGCTGCCGGTGGTGCCATGCAGCAGCAGCACCGGCTCACCCTGGGGGTTGCCCAGCGTGGTGTAGTGCAGGCGCAGCTCGGGCAGCGTCTCGCCGGATTTGAAGCGAAAGTCGCGCAACACCCAGCTGCCGTCGGTGGGCGCCTGCGCCTGGGCAGCAGCGGGCAGCACCGCAGCCAGGCACAGCGCCACAGCGGCGAAGGCACGGCGCCAGAAGCTTGGGGACATGGCAGGTTCCTCGTCAGGACACATCGGGCTTGCAGTGGAGCCCAAGCCGGCGCCTGCGGCCATCGGGGCAGACACCATGGCCTGCTGTGGCGGCCTGCTGTTGCGGCCTGCTGTGGCGGCCTGTCCCCCGGCTGCCTGTGCCGCGCCTCACCAGGCCAGCGGATGCAACTGGTACAGCAGCGCCAGCTCGCGGTAGACCTCGGGTTCGGCGGCGGCCAGGGCTTGTGGTTGTTCGAAAAACAACTCGCTCACCACCGCGAAATACTCGGCCGGTGCGCTTGCCGCATAGCTGCCGATCAGCGCCGACGGCTGCTGCTGCGAGCGGGCAAAGGCAGCGTCCATCACCGCCGCCCAGCGCCGGCGGTCGGCGCGGCGGGCGCGCCAGGGCCGGCCGTCGGCCAGGCCCTTGTCCTGGTCGATCTGGTGGGCGAACTCATGCACCACCACGTTCTGGCCATCAGCCGGGTCGGCGGCGCCGGCCAGCACATCGGCATAACCCAGCACCACCTGGCCATGGGCCCAGCTCTGGCCGGCCAGGGCCTGGCGCTGGGCCTGCACCACGCCGTTGTCGGCTGCCTGTGCGGCCTGCACCACAAACGCGCCGGGGTAGACCAGCACCTGGCGCAGCCGGGGGTAGACCTCGGCGTCCGCATGCCCCAGCAGCAGCAGGCAGGCCTGGGCGGCGATGCTGACGCGCACCTCGTCGTCGATGGCCTGGCCGGCGCAGCCGATGAAGGCTTTGTCGGCCACGAACACCAGGATGTGCTGCTTCAGCCGCTGCTGCAGATCGGCCGGCAGGCGGGCTGCGGCCGGCACCCGCTGGCGCAAGATGCGCCGCCACGCGGCCGGGAACGGCTGGGCGCGCTGGCGGGCCCGGCGGCGGGCTTGGCGCCAGGGCTGGCTGAGCAAGGCCAGCACGGTGCTGGCGGCGGCCAGCAGCAGCAGCACGATGGGCAGGGCGTTGGGGCTGGCGACATCCACGTTGGGCACGTTTGGCAGTTGGGCGGTGCAGCTTGACTTTCAAGCCCCGCAGGCGCGTGCACAACAGCGCTCTCGGCGCCGCCCGGCGCCGCTTCACCGCCCGTTCACCGCCCGTTCACCGCCCGCTCAGCGCCCGTTCACCGCACCTGGCGCAAGCCCGTCTGCTCCAGGTCCAGCTCGGCCACGGCCAGCCGCAGCGGCGGTGGCTGTAGGCCGGTGAGCGCTGGCCCGGCTGCCGCCAGATCACCCACCACCACGGCCCGCAGCGCGTTGGCCGGCCAATGGCGCCGCGCAAACGCCTGCACCTGCTCGGCCGTGACGGCCAGGATCTGCGGCGCATGCTCGGCCAGGTTGGCCACCGGCCGGCCAGCCACCCACTGGCCCACCAGCAGCGCAGCCAGGTCGGCGGTGGTTTGCAGCCGGCGCCCGAAGCTGCCCACCAGCATGGCCTGGCGCGCGGCCAGTTCATCGGCGGTGGGCGGGGCGTCGGCCAGGCGGGTGATTTCGCTGCGCAGGATCTGCAGCACCTGGGCGGCGTTGGCGTGGCTGGTCATCGCTTGCGCCACCAGCATGCCGCCGGGCGCGTCGGTCTGGGTGCTGCTGTAGGCGGCGTAGCTCAGGCTGCGCCGGACGCGCACTTCCTGGCTCAGCCGCGCCGAGAAACCACCGCCCAGCACCGCATTGGCCACCAGGCCGATGCGGCGGTCGGCCGCGCTGCTGGCCACGAACGGCGCGGCCACCGCCACCGCGCTCTGGCCAGCGCTGGGCAGGTCGATCAGCACCAGCGCATCGGGCAGCGCTGCCGGCGCGGCGCCGGGCAGGCTGGGCGCAGCGCCGGCCGGGGCCCGCCAGTCGCCGAGCAGGCGCTGCGCCAGTGCACGGCCGGCCTCGGGCGTGGTGTCGCCGGCCAGCGCCAGCACCGCCCGGTCAGGCCGCACCCAGGTGGCCTGGAAGGCCTGCAGATCGGCCAGCGCCAGCCGCTGCACCGTGGCCGGTGTCAGCACCCGGCCATGCGGCACATCGCCCCAGAAGCTGCGGCGCAGCGCCAGCCCCGCCAGCTCAGCCGGGCTGCCCAGCGTGAGGCGCAGCGCGTCCAGTGCTTGGACGCGGGCGCGCGCCAGTTCATCAGCGGCCAGCAGCGGGTGGCGCAGCACGTCGGCCAGCAGCGCCAGCGCGGCCTCGGCGCGTGGGGTGGTGACGGTCATCGCCAAGCTGCTGGCGCCAAACGTGCTGCGGGCTTCCAGCGCACTGCCCAGCATCTCGGCCTGGCGCGCCAGCTCGGGCGCGGGCACCCGCCGCCCACCGCGCAGCGCACCCTTGGGCCACAGCGTGCTCAGCATCTCGGCCACACCGGGCCGGCCGATGGGGTCGGCCTCGGGCCCGGCATGCACCGCCAACATCAGGCTGAGCACCGGCAGGCCCGGGCGCGGCGCCACCAGCACCACCAGGCCGTTGGCCAGCGTGTGCTGGCTGACCGGCGGCAGCACCAGCGGGCGCGGTGGCTGCGGCAGGGGCGGCGCGTCCAGCCCCGGCGTGGTCATTGGCGCACCCTTGGCGCTGCGCGCCTTCCCGCCAAGCGGGAGCGAGCCCCTTCGGGCGGCCGGGCGGGTCTCATGCGCCCGCTCCTTGGCTGTAGTCGATGCTGACCCGGCGCGCGCCCAGCACATGCTGCATCAGCACCCGCTGCACGTCGGCCACCCGCACCGCCTGCAGGCGCTGCAACCTGGCGTCGGCTTCGCGCGCATCACCCAGCAGCAGGGCGGCCGTGCCGATGGCATTGGCCTGGCCCTGCTGGGTCTGGCGGCGCAGCACGGCGGCGGTCAGCAACTGCACACGCACCTTGTCCATCTCGTCGAAGCCCACCTTGCCACGCGCCAGCAGGCTGATCTGCGCCAGCAGCGCGTCTTCCAGCTTGCGCAGGCTCTGGCCGCTGGCAGCAATGGCATACGCGGTGAGCAGGCCGCCGTCGGCATACAGCTCGGCGCCGAAGCCGGCGGCCTGCGCGGTTTGCGATGTGTAGACCAGGGCCTGGTTCAGGCGCGACGATTCACCCGCCGCCAGCAGCGCCTGGGCCAGCTCCAGCGCCGGGGCGTCGGGGTGGCCCAGGGCCAGGCCCTTCCACACCAGGGCCACCGCCGGCAGCGGCACGTTGGGGCCGGTCAGCGCCACACGCAGGTCCTTGGCGCGTGGGGGTTCACGCTCGGCCACGCGGGGGATGGGCGTGGTGGGTGTGGGCAGCGCGCCGAACCACTTGTCGACCCAGCCGTCGAGCTGTGGTGCATCGAAGCCACCCACCACGACCAACATCGCGTTGTCGGGCCGGTAGTAAGTGGCGTGGAAGCGGCGCACGTCGTCCAGCGTGGCGGCGTTGAGATCGGCTTCATTGCCGATCACCGGGCGGCGGTAGGGGTGGCGCTCGAAGCCGTGCTGCGGCAGCGCGTTGAACAAGCGGCCGTAGGGGTCGGACAGCACCCGCTCACCCAGCTCTTCGAGCACCACCTTGCGCTCGCTGTCGACACTGGCCTGGTCCACTTGCAGGTGGGCCAGGCGCTCGGCCTCGGCCCACAGCAGCCGCTCCAGGTGGTTGGCAGGCACCTCGTTCTGGTAGGCCGTCAGGTCTTCGGCGGTGAATGCATTGTTCTGGCCGCCCACGTCTTCGGTGAGGCGGTCGAACATCTCGTCGGCCATGTGGCGGGTGCGTTTGAACATCAGGTGCTCGAACAGGTGGGCAAAGCCCGAGCGGCCTGGCGGGTCGTCTTTGCCACCGACGCGGTACCACATCTGCACACTGACAGTGGCGCTGTCCAGGCCCAGGCTGACCACCTGCAGGCCGTTGGCCAGGCGGCGCTGGCGCAGCGCCATCGGCGGCAGGCGCAGGCTGCGGTAGGCCGGTGGTGGCTGCGGTGGCGATGGCGTTGCCGGCGCGGCGGCCGTGGCATCGGCCTGGGCGGCGGCCCAGGCGGGCAAGCCGGTGGCCCAGGCCGGCAGGCCGGTGGCCAGCAGCGCCAGCGACTGGCGGCGGTTCGTCAACAAGGGCATGGGGCGCACTCGGTCAGCAGACACGGGCGCGATCATCGCCCATGCAGCGGACAAGCCAGGGCCATTCCCATCGATTGGGGATTCGCCGGCACAGCAAGTTCTGCTACATCCAAGCGCAGCGCCTGAGCGGCACCAGCCCAACCTCCATGCCAAACATCTTCATCAGCTACAGCCGGCGCGACGACAAGGACTTCGGCCCCAGCAACGCGCACTGGGTGAGCTTGTTCCAGAAGGCGCTGCGGGAAACACTGGACCAGCGCGTCAAGGCGGGCCAGGTGCAGATCTGGCGCGACATCAACGAAATCGACGAGTCCACCGCGTTCGACGACGCCATTGACAGCGGCGTGGACCGTGCCGACTTCCTGATCGCGGTGCTGTCACAGAACTACCTGGCATCGGCCTACTGCCGCAAGGAATTGCGCCGCTTCGGCGAGCTGCGCCTGCTGCGCAATGACCTGCGCGTGGGCCGCCACAGCCGCATCGTCAAGGTCTACCGCGCTGCGGTCGACCGCAAGGCACTGCGCAGCTTTGCCGCGCCGCCCGACCCGCTGGCACGCGAAGTCGACGCCACCGAAGGCTTCGCGGTGTACTGCGTCGACGGCGACGACTACCGCGACGTGCTGCTGCACCCTGACGGCATGCGGCTGGTCTGGCAGAAGGCCGACGATCTGGCACGGGTGATCAAACGTGTCATTGACGAGCGAGCGCAGGCAGTGCCGCCGGCCGCCAGCGGCCCCGTGGTCTACCTGGCCCGCTGCGCCGCAGACTTGCGCGAAGCACGCGACGCGCTGCGGCGCGAACTGGAAGACCAGCACTGCACCGTGCTGCCAGAAGGCGAGTTGCCCGAAGAGGCCGACGCCTTTGCCGCCGCCGTGCGCCGTGACCTGGAGCAGGCGCAGTTCTCGGTACATCTGGTGGGGCAGCGCCTGGGTGTCATCCCTGATGGCGGCCAGGCGTCGGTGGTCGAAAGCCAGATTGACCTGGCACTGGCCGTGCAACGCCCAGGCTTCTTCACACTGGCCTGGTCGCCGCAGCCACGACAGCCCAGCGGCGACGCTGGCACGGCGCCGCCGCCAGCTGCAGCGGGCAAGGCCGCGCCGGGGCCCGGCGCCGACACGTTGCCGGCCGAGTCGCAGATGCGCGCCCTGCGCGACAGCCTGGTGCAGCGTGCCCTGCCACGCGAGCGTTTCGAGTACCTGCGCTCGGACGCCAGCGCGCTGCATGCCGCAGTGCGGCAGCTGCTGCTGCCCAAGCCCAGCCCACAACTGGCCAGCGCCCAGCCGGCAAGCCCCGGCCGCTCGGTCTACCTGGTCTGCGACAAGGCCGACCGCGCCGAGGCGCAGGTCTTGCGGGAAGCGCTGAAACCACTGGGCTTCAAGCGCGTCACGCTGCCGCCCGGCGAGGGCAGCAGCCGTGAACTCGACGAGGACCACAAGCGCTGTCTCGTCGAGTCCGATGCCGTTGTCGTGCTGTGGGGCGCTGTGCGCGAGCCCTGGGTGCGCAAGAAGCTGGCCGACGTCGAGCAAGCTGCAGGCCTGGGGCGGCGCCAGCCGTTGCGCGGCTGCATCCTGCTGAAGCTGGCACCCGGCACGGCGGCCAAGGACAGCTTCGATGCCGCCGACGGCGTGACGGTGTTGGCAGCGGCCGATCTGCCGCAAACACTGCAGCGCCTGCTGAACTGAACGCCGGCCCATGAAAAAGCTGCGCGCCAACCCATTCCCTGGCCTGCGCCCGTTCGAGGCCGACGAAACGCGTTTGTTCTTCGGCCGCAACGGCCAGAGCATCGCCATCATCGAGAAGCTCGAGGCCAGCCACTTCGTCGGCGTGGTGGGCTCGTCGGGCAGCGGCAAATCGTCGCTGGTGCGGGCCGGCCTGCTGCCCGAGCTTGAAGGTGGGCTGATGTGCAGCGCCGGGTCGAACTGGCGTTGCGCGGTGATGAAACCAGGCGACACCCCGCTGCGCAACCTGGCCCGGCAGCTGGCCTCACCGCAGGTGCTGGGCAAAGAGGCGGCCGCTGCGCAAGCGCGCGCACTGCAGATCGAAACCATGCTGCGCCGGGGCATCAAGGGCCTGGTGCAAGTGGCGCAGCAAGCCGAGTTGGGGCCAGACGACAACCTGCTGGTGCTGGTCGATCAGTTCGAGGAGCTGTTCCGCATGGGCCGGCGCGTGCAGCCCGGCGCCGCCGACGAGGCTGCGGCCTTCGTGGCACTGCTGCTCGAAGCGGCGCGCCAGCGTGAACTGCCGATCTACGTGGCGCTGACCATGCGCTCTGACTTCCTGGGCGACTGCGCGCGCTTTCGCGACCTGCCTGAGGCCCTGAACTGCAGCCAGTACCTGGTGCCGCGCATGTCGCGCGAAGAACTGCGCAGCGCCATCGAGGGGCCGGTGGCTGTGGGTGGCGCCGCGATCACACCGCGCCTGGTGCAGGAGTTACTGAACGTGGTGGGGGCCGACCAGGACCAGTTGCCGGTGCTGCAGCACGCGCTGATGCGCACCTGGGACACCTGGGACCACGACGCTGACTTCAGCGCGCCGCTGGATCTGCCGCACTTCGAGCGCATCGGCGCCTTGAAGACTGCGCTGTCGGACCATGCCGACGAGGTGATGGCCGAGCTCAGCGTGCAGCAACACGACATCGCCCGGCGATTGTTCCAGCGCCTGAGCGAGCGTGGCGCCGATGCGCGCGAAGTGCGCCGCGCCACCCACCTGGGCGAACTCTGCGCGGTGGCCAACCCGGGGCCGGACCGCGCCGGCCAGGCCAGCGCCGACGACCTCGGCCTGGCCCAGCGCCAGCGCGAACTGGTGGCGGTGATCGACCGGTTCCGCGCCCGGCACCGCACCTTTCTGACACCGGCAGCCAGCGTTTCGCTGGAGCCCGAGACCTTGGTCGACATCTCCCACGAGGCGCTGATCCGGCAATGGCGCACGCTCAAGGCCTGGGTTGAAGCCGAGGCCGAATCGGCGGCCTTGTACGTCCGCCTGGCCGGCGCTGCCGGACGCCAAGACTCGCCCTGGCGGGGGCCCGAACTGCGTGCCGCGCTGGACTGGAAAGCGCGGCAGCGCCCCACCCAGGCCTGGGCCCAGCGCTACCACCCGGGCTTTGACGACGCGATGAAGTTTCTGGAGCGCAGCCGCCGCGCCAGCCTGGTCAGCAAGCTGCTGCGCGGTGGCGGGCTGGTGTTGCTGCCGCTGCTGTTGCTGCTGGGCGGTGTGGTGTGGAAGATCTACCAGGACAACCGGGAGCTGGACCGGCTCGCTGACAGCCTCAAACGCAACGTCAGCTTGCTCGAAGCCAACACCGAGAGGCTGCGCAATTCCGAGGCTGTTCTGCGGCTGCAGACTGAAGCACTGCAGTTGCAGAAGGACAGTCTTGAAGAGACGAAGGCCCAACTGGAGCAGAGCGCTGACAAACTGAGGTTGCAGAACATCGATCTGGACCAGCTGCGCATCAAGGCCACCGACAAAGCGGCCCTGGCAGTCACCGAGAGCGCCCGCGCCAGCGCCCTCGGGCGCGACGCCACGGCCAGCCGGCTGGCGGCGCAGTCGCTGCTGGAAAACGACAGCGAGACCGCATCGCTGCTGGCCGTGGAGGCGTTGAAGCTGGGGCGCAGCACCGAGACCGAAGCCGCGATGTGGAAGGCGCTCGACCGGCCCGCCGCCCTGCCGTTGCTCAAGCACCCGGGCATGCGGCTGGTGGCACTGAGCGCGGACGGCCGCCGCGCCGCGTCGATCGACCGCAACCGGGTGCTGGTCTATTGGGACCTGCAGCAAGGCCGCGAGCTGGCGCGCATCCCGCTGCGGTTTGAAAAGGTGCCGAGTGCTTTGGTGATCTCACCGCAAGGCGAGCGGGTGTATGCGGGCGGTGGTGCACCATTCCTGGTGGCCTTTGAGTGGAACGGTAGCGCATTGAAACCATTGGCGCTGCCTGAAGACTTGCATGCCGAGCCGGTGCAGCTGCTGCAGTTGTCCGGTGACGGCCGGCTGCTCGCCAGCCAAACTAGCAAGAG
>JANNMP010000653.1:0-2972 GCA_031398015.1 Burkholderiaceae bacterium | reverse complement strand
CCGCCCAACCCGCAGGCCCTGCCGGCGCAGAGCACCTGGACGATCTGGACACGCTTCGTGTTCGGCAGCAAGACGGGCACGGTGCCGGTGGATGCGATCCCCGTGCGAGCGCTCAGCCGCGCCGTGCTCGACGCGTTGCCCGCCGCCGAGGTGCACCTGGTGCGCCTGGGCCATTCATCGCACCTGCTGAAGCTGCACGGCCGCTACTGGCTGATCGACCCGGTGTTCGGCGAACGCGCCTCGCCGCTGTCGTTTGCCGGCCCAAAGCGCTTCCATGCGCCACCGATCAGCGTGCACGACCTGCCGGCCATCGAAGGCCTGATCCTGTCGCATGACCACTATGACCACCTCGATGCGCCCACCATCGAGGCGCTGAACGGCCGGGTGCAGCGCTACTTTGTGCCGCTGGGCGTGGGCGCGCGGCTGCAGGCCATGGGCGTGGCGGCAGAGCGCATCGAAGAATTCGACTGGTGGCAGGCCGCAAGCCATGCCGGCGTGGCACTGACTGCCACACCGGCGCAGCATTTCTCGGGCCGCACGCTGTTTGACCGCAACAGCACGCTGTGGGCATCCTGGGTGATCGACACCGGCACGCAGCGCATCTTTTTCAGCGGCGACACCGGCTATTTCCCCGGCTTGCGTGAGATCGGCCGGCGCGCCGGGCCGTTTGACGTGGCGCTGCTGGAAAACGGCGCCTACGACCCGATGTGGCCCAGCGTGCACCTGAGCCCCGAAGAAACCGTGCAGGCGTTCAAAGACCTGGGTGGCAAGCTGCTGTGGTCAGTGCACAACAGCACCTTCGACCTGGCCTTCCACGCCTGGCGTGACCCACTGGAGCGCCTGGCCGCGCTGGCCCAGGCCCAGGGCATCAACCTGGCAACGCCCGAGATCGGCGAGGTGGTGACGCTGGGCAAGCCGCGCGTGAACCGGGCCTGGTGGCAGGGGCTGCGCTGAGCATCATCGCCATGAGTCCTGGTTGCGCGGCAGGCTGCCCAGCGGGTCGTACACCGACAGCTTGTCCTCGGGGCCCATCGCATCGACAAAGACAGCGAGGTTGGTGCCGCCTGGCGCCACTGTGGATCGAAACAGCAGGCCAGCCGCACCTGCGTCAATCAGCTCGTCACCCAGCACCCAGCTCGGTGGCTCGATGCGTTCGTTGAACCACAGGCCGCGCCAGTCGCAGAAGAATTCCTCCCACAACGGCGGCCAGCTGTCCTCAAAAAAGCCTTTGCGAAAGTCGGCAACTTGCGCGATCTGGACCGTGTAGCTCACCAATGTGCCTGGCGGCACCAGGGGCGACAGCTGCTGGTATTCACGCACGGCGGTGTCGGGCTCCAGCGACAGGTACAGCACCGCCACGCCGGGCCGGTTGATGCGGCCGCCGTGCGCGGCAGCACCCGCGCCGCTGGTCGGCGCAGTCGCCCACCTCGGCGTGTGCATGCGGTACGCCGTGACCGGGCCGATGCCGGCCAAGATCATCCAGCGGCGCCCGCGTCCAGCGATGCCAGGTAGCGCAACAGGTCATCGGTGCGGCCTTCGCACACCAGACGTTCTGCGGTCTTGTACTGGAAAACCGACAGCGGCTCGTTGCGGTACCAGAACAAGGCCTTGGGCAGATCACCACTGAGATCGGTGGCTGCCTTGATCGCCCGCAAGGCCTCGCGCAAGTGGTCTTGCACACCCTTCGAACCTGGCGCACGCGTGATGGTGTTGCGGTGCACCTTGGCTTGTTCGGCCAGAGTCTGGATGTCGATGTGCAGTGCTTCGCTGAAACGCCTTGGCGACAGCAAGGGCGCAGTTGCATCGGGCTCACGCAAAAAATCGACGAACCCTTGGTAGGTCTGTGCCAGCACAAGATCGGGCGGCTCAGCGAGATCGGTCATCGCGACTCCTTGCACTTGATAAGCAGCATTTTTGCATCAACTGCGCACACTGTCCAGCCTATCCACGCGGCTTGCGCCTGGCTGCCCCGGCGGCGCGCGGCGGCAGGCCGGTGTGCTGGGTCAGCAAGGTGCCACGCTTGGGTCGAGGCGCTGCAGCCGCCGGCGCAGCGGCGGCAGCCGCCGGCTGCCACGTCGGCACCAGGTGGCGCTTGCCGTTGCCGATCAAATCTGCCCGGCCCATGGCCTGAAGCGCGGTGCGCAGCAGCGGCCACCCCGCCGCGTCGTGGTAGCGCAGAAAGGCCTTGTGCAGGCGGCGGCGTTTCTCGCTGCGCACGACATCCACCCGCTCCATCAGGTCGGGCTTAGCGGCGTCGCGGCTCAGGCCCTTCAGCGGGTTGCGGCCGCTGTGGTACATCGCCGTGGCGCTGGCCATCGGGCTGGGGTAGAAGGTCTGCACCTGGTCGGCACGGAAGCCGTTTCGCTTGAGCCAGAGCGCCAGGTGCAGCATGTCTTCGTCGCTGGTGCCGGGGTGCGCGGCGATGAAATACGGCACCAGGTACTGCTGTTTGCCGGCCTCGGCGCTGTACTGGTCAAACAGCTGCTTGAAGCGGTCAGAGGCGCCGATGCCGGGCTTCATCATCTTGGCCAGCGGCCCACCCTCGGTGTGCTCGGGCGCGATCTTCAGATAGCCGCCCACATGGTGGGTGACCAGCTCCTTCACGTACTCGGGTGATCGGATGGCCAGGTCGTAGCGCAGGCCCGAGCCGCTCAGCACTTTCTTGATACCCGGCAGCGCCCGGGCGCGGCGGTACATCTGGATCAGCGGCGCGTGGTCGGTGCCCAGGTTGGGGCAGATGCCGGGGTACACGCAGCTGGGCTTGCGGCAGGCGGCTTCGATGGCCTTGCTCTTGCAGCGCAGCCGGTACATGTTGGCCGTGGGGCCGCCCAGGTCACTGACCACGCCGGTGAAGCCCGGCACCTTGTCGCGCATGACGGGACGTGAATCCCAGCCCCTTTATGGCGTTTTTGGATATGGGGCCAGAAGTGGTGGTGTCGTGCAGCCCCGAACGCTTGGTGCTGTGGGAGGGG
>JANNMP010000724.1:0-1737 GCA_031398015.1 Burkholderiaceae bacterium | reverse complement strand
ACGCCTCGCCCACGATCAAGGTGTTGCCGCCCTCGGCGTACTGGCGCATCACGCGTTCGTAGTCGGCGTTGCTGACGTTCTCACTGAACACGTAGTCGATCTCGCCACGCGCCACCGCCGCCTTCAATGCCTTGTCGATGCGGCTCACCCATTGCTGCTCCACTGGCACGGTGTAGATGGCGGCCACCTTCAGCTTGGCCTGGGCCAGCGCGGTGGGCGCGGCGGCCAGCATGGCGGCTGCGGTGGTGGCAGTGATCAACATGCGGCGGGTGACGGTCATCGGCGGCTCCGGGGAATGGGTCTGAGGGTGGGCAGGGCAAGCCCGACTGTAGGGCCAGGGTCGGAGCAAAGTCTGTGCCATGCACGCCCCTAAAATCAGGGTTCCCCCTGAGCGCCACGCCCGATGACACATTCCACCTTGTCTGCCCTGTCCCCGCTGGATGGCCGTTACGCCGCACGTTTGGCCGCACTGCGCCCGCTGCTCAGTGAGTTCGGCCTGATGCAGCGCCGGGTGCAAGTGGAAGTGGAATGGTTCATCGCCTTGTCAGACGCCGGCTTTGCCGAGTTCAAACCCCTGGCCGAGGCCAGCCGGGGTTATTTGCGAGCGCTGGTGCTGCGCTTTTCAGAGGCCGACGCGCAGGCCATCAAGGACATCGAGCGCATCACCAACCATGACGTCAAGGCGGTCGAGTACTGGTTGAAGGGCCGCTTCAAGGGCCATGCCGAGCTGCTGGCGGCGGCCGAGTTCGTGCACTTTGCCTGCACCAGCGAAGACATCAACAACACCAGCCATGCGCTGATGCTCAAGAGCGCGCGTGAGCAGGTGCTGCTGCCCGCGCTCGACCGTGTGGTGGCCAAGCTGGCGCAGATGGCGCTGGCGCTGGCCGACTTGCCGATGCTCAGCCGCACCCATGGCCAGACGGCCAGCCCCACCACCGTGGGCAAGGAGGTGGCCAATGTGCTGGCGCGCTTGCGCACTGCGCGCCAGCGCATTGCCGGCGTGGCACTGCTGGCCAAGATGAACGGCGCGGTGGGCAACTACAACGCCCACCTGGTGGCCTACCCAGAGCACGACTGGCCGGCCTTTGCCCAGATGGTGGTCGAACAGCGCCTGGGCCTGGCCTTCAACCCCTACAGCACCCAGATCGAGCCGCATGACTGCATGGCCGAGTTGTTTGATGCCATCACCCGCTGCAACACCATCCTGATCGACTGGAGCCGCGATGTGTGGGGCTACATCAGCCTGGGCTACTTCAAGCAGCGCTTGAAAGATGGTGAGGTGGGCTCATCGACGATGCCGCACAAGGTCAACCCGATCGACTTCGAGAATGCCGAGGGCAACTTCGGCGTGGCCAATGCGCTGCTGACCCATCTGAGCCAGAAGCTGCCGATCAGCCGCTGGCAGCGTGACCTGACCGACAGCACCGTGCTGCGCAACATGGGCGTGGCGCTGGGCTATTCACTGCTGGCGCTGGACAGCCTGGCCAAGGGCCTGGACAAACTGGAAGTGAACGCCAGCACATTGGCGGGCGACTTGGACGGCGCCTGGGAAGTGCTGGCCGAAGCCGTACAGACAGTGATGCGCCGCCACGGTTTGCCCCAGCCGTATGAACAGCTCAAGGCCTTCACCCGTGGCCAGCCGATGACCCGTGAGCTGATGCTGGGGTTTGTCGACAAACTGGCGCTGCCGGATGTTGACAAGGCCAGGTTGCGGGCAATGACGCCGGCCAGCTACAC
>JANNMP010000616.1:0-5609 GCA_031398015.1 Burkholderiaceae bacterium | reverse complement strand
CCGGTTGGCCAGCGGCACGCGGCAGTTGTCGAAGACGATCTGCGCGGTGTCGCTGGCATGCTGGCCCATCTTGTCTTCGATGCGCGCCACCGTATAGCCGGGCGTGGCCGTGGGCACCAGAAAGGCGCTGATGCCCTTCTTGCCGGCGGCCTTGTCGGTGACCGCCATGACGATGGCCACATCACCGTTCTTGCCACTGGTGATGAACTGCTTGACGCCGTTGATCAGGTAGCCATCGCCATCGCGCAGTGCCGTGGTCTTCAAGCCCCCGGCCTCGCTGCCCACATGCGGCTCGGTCAGGCAGAAGGCGCCCAGCATGTCGCCACGCGCCAGCGGCTTCAAGAACCGCTCTTTCTGGTCGGCATTGCCAAAGGCCATCAGGATCGAGCACACCGGGCAGTTGGTGACGCTGATGACCGTGCTGGTGGCACCGTCGCCAGCGCCGATTTCTTCCAGGATGATGGCCAGCGCCAGGTAGTCAAGCCCCGCGCCGTCGTCCGCGCTGGGCACGGCCACGCCATAGCAGCCCAGGTCAGCCAGGCCACGCAACTGGGCCTTGGGGAACTGGTGGCTCTTGTCCCAGGCGGCGGCGTGTGGCGCGATCTCGGCCTGCACATACTGGCGCACGGCTTCCTGCACGGCGCGGTGGTCGTCGCTCAACAGCATGGCCAGTCTCCAGGGGTTGGGTGCATCAGGCCGCCACGGTCTTGACCAGCAGCGTGCCGCGCGCCACCACGGCCGCATTGGCAAGGCGCACGGCGGCGCGCCCGTCCAACTGCACCAGCAGGCCGCCCAGGCGGGCATTGGGCTCGACCGAGGCCACCCGCCAGACCAGCTCGATCGCCTGCTCGGCAAACACCGGCGCCTTGAAGGCGAAGTTGAAGTTCAGGCACAACAGCTCACGCGGGCCGTGGGCGTCGGGCTGCGAAAAGTGCGACGACGCCAAGCCGATCAACAGTGCGGTGATGTGCTCGCCGCTGGCGATGATTTCGCCGTGCCGCGCACGCTGCGCCGCCTGCCGGTCATGGTGCAGCGGGTTGCTGTTGCCGCTGAGCCGGGCGAACTGGGCGATGTCATCGCGGCTGAAACGCAGGCTGCGGTTGCAGTGCTCGCCCACTTGCAGCAGCGGCATGGCCAGCGCAACGCCCGCCTTGGCCGGGGTGTTGGCGGGGCCTGGCAGCGGCGCTTCAATGGCCATGGCTCACAGCATCTCCACAGCCAGTGCGGTGGCCTCACCACCGCCGATGCACAGCGCGGCCACGCCGCGTTTGAGGCCCTGCTGGCGCAGCGCACCCAGCAGGGTGACGACGATGCGCGCGCCGCTGGCGCCGATGGGGTGGCCCAGCGCACAGGCGCCGCCATGCACATTGACGATGTCGTGCGGCAGGCTGAACTCATGCATCGCCGCCATGGTGACGGCAGCAAAGGCCTCGTTCACTTCCCACAGGTTCACGCTCTTGGCGTCCCAGCCCGCCAGCTTCAGGGCCTTGCTGATGGCGCCGGCCGGCGCGGTGGCAAACCACTGCGGCTGTTGCGCTATCTCCGCTTGCGCGGCGATGCGGGCGATCGGCGTCACGCCCATGGCCCGCGCGGTGGATTCACGCATCAGCACCAGCGCGGCGGCGCCGTCGGAGATGCTGCTGGCGTTGGCGGCGGTGATCGTGCCGTCCTTCTTGAACGCGGGTTTCAGGCTCGGAACCTTGTCGAGCTTGGCCTTGAACGGTTGCTCGTCAAACTTGACCAGCGTGTCGGCGCCCTTGCCGGGCACGCTGACAGGCGCCATTTCCCAATCAAAACTGCCGTCTTCATTGGCCGCCTTGGCGCGGGTGGTGGAGGTGATGGCGTAGTGGTCTTGCGCGGCGCGGCTGAAGCCGTATTTGTCCACGCACTGCTCGGCAAACACGCCCATCGCCTTGCCACCGCCGTTGGGCAAGCGCTCATAGGCGTCTTCCAGGCCGTCCATCGCCATGTGGTCGAACAACTGCGCGGCGCCGTACTTCACGCCCCGGCGGGCAAACATCAGGTGCGGCGCCTGGCTCATGCTCTCCATGCCGCCGGCCACCACCACATTGGCGCTGCCGGCGGCCAGCATGTCATGCGCAAACATTGCCGCGCGCATGCCGCTGCCACACATCTTGGACAGCGTGACCGCCCCCGCGCTGTCAGGCAGGCCGGCGCGGCGCATGGCCTGGCGGGCCGGCGCCTGGCCCTGGCCGGCCATCAGGCAGTTGCCCATCAGCACCTCATCGACCGCATCACCGGGCATGCCGGCGCGCTGCACGGCCGCCCGGATCGCCACCGCGCCCAGCTCCCAGGCGGCAAGGCTTGACAAGTCGCCCAGCAGGCCGCCGATGGGCGTGCGGGCGGCAGACACGATGACGATGGATTCGGCCATGGCGGGCTCCGGTGGTGGGTGGATCAAACAATCCCAAACAATCCCAAACAAGCGCAGGCAAGCCTACATCGTGGCCGAGCTGGCGCGGGTGTGGGCAAAACGCTTGTGCTGGTCGTAGGGAAACACATCATGCACATGGCCGGCCTGGATGCGGTCCTTGTTGGCCTGCCAGAAGGCGGCGTCCAGCAAATCGGCGTGGCTCTTCATGAAGACCTCGCGCACCGCCAGGTTGCCGAGCAGGAACGGGCCGAAGGTCTCGGGGAACACGTCTCTGGGGCCGACCGTGTACCAGACCTCGCCCGACATTTCTTCTTCTTCATTGCGCGGCGTGGGCACGCGGCGGAAGTTGCAGTCGGTGATGTACTCGATCTCGTCATAGTCATAGAACACCACCTTGCCGTGGCGGGTGACGCCGAAGTTCTTCCACAGCATGTCACCGGGAAAGATGTTGGCCGCCACCAGGTCCTTGATGGCATTGCCGTACTCGACCACGGCATGCGCCATCTGCTCGGGGCTGGCGTCCTGCAGGTAGATGTTCAGCGGGATCATGCGGCGCTCGATGTAGACATGCTTGATGATCAGCGAGTCACCATCGGTCTCGACCTGGCTGGGGCAGAAGTGCTGCAGCTCGGCCAGCAGCGCAGCGCTGATGCGCTGGCGCGGGAATGCCACGCTGGCGTATTCCAAGGTATCAGCCATGCGGCCCACCCGGTCATGCGTTTTCACCAGCAGGTACTTGCGCTTGATCTGCTCTCGCGTGGTGTCCTTCTGCGGCGGATAGAAGTCCTTGATCACCTTGAACACATACGGAAACGACGGCAGGTCGAAGACCAGCATCACCATGCCCTTGATGCCCGGGGCGATGCCGAAGTCGTCACTGCTGTGGCGCAGGTGGTAGAGGAAATCGCGGTAGAAATTGTTCTTGCCCTGCTTTTGCAGGCCGAGTGCCGAATAGATTTCATTGCGCGGCTTGCGTGGCATCAGACCGCGCAGAAACTGCACATAGGCGCTGGGGATTTCCATGTCGTCCATGAAGTACGCGCGCGCAAAGCTGAACAGCATCAACAGATCGTCTTCGGCAAACAGCGCCGCGTCCAGGTACAGCTTGCCGGCGTCGTTGTGCAGCACCGGCAGCGCAAACGGCGTCTCGGCAAAGCCGTTGACGATCTTGCCGATGATGTAGCCGCCCTTGTTGCGGAAGAACATCGAGCTGAGCACCTGGATCTGGAAGTTGGCGCGCAGCCGCACGCCGCTGCCCGCATGCTGGCGCAGTGCAGCCATCACCGCGTCGATGTCCTGGCCCAGGTCGGCAAACGGCCGCTGCAGCTGGAAGTTGTCAACGATGCGCAGCAGGGTGCAACGCATGTCTTCACCGACCACGCCGTCGCGCGTGGGGTAGTAGGCGCGGTAGGTGGGCAATGATGCCGGCTCGTCGTTCTCGATGTACTCGGTGCTGACCGCCGGCCGCACGAAGATGAAGTCATTCCTGAAATAGCTGTGGTGCAGGATCTTGGTGGTGACCGAGTTGAAGAAGGTCTCGGCCAGCTCGGGCTGGTGGTGGTTGACCAGCAGGCCGATGTAGTGCAGCTTGACCTGCTGCCAGGTGTCGTCTTCCAGGTGCTTGGTGTCGAACTCCTGCTGCAGCCGGGTCACCGCCTCTTGCACCCGCAGGTCATAAAACTCGATGCGCTCACGCTGGGCCCGCTGCTGGCCATGCCAGTCGGCCTGCTCGAAGCGCTGTTTGGCGGCGCGGTTGGTCTCGCTGAACAGGCGGTAGTGGCGGTTGAAGCCGTCGAGCATGGCCTGCGCAATGGCAAACGCGCGGGTGTCGGTCAGGCGGTGTGGAAACATCGAGCGCAGCGCGGGCAGGCGGGCCGCGTCGGTCAGTCGGTCAGTTCACCGGCCTGGGTGGACAGCGCAACGGGCAACGCCAGCAGTTGGGCCTGTTGCTGCCGGTAGCGCTGCTTGACCAGCGCCAGCGCAGTGTCGTAGGCCAGGCCCACGTCGTCGGCCGACGCGGCGGTCAGGCGCAGGTCTTCGAGCAGGCCGTTGTGCAAGCCATACACCCAGCCATGCACCACCACGCTCTGGCCGCGCTGCCAGGCGTCGCGCACAACCGTGGTGCGGCAGACGTTGCGCGCCTGCTCCAGCACGTTCAATTCCACCAGTGCGTTCACTTGCAGGCTTTCATGCAGGGCGGCCAGAAAGCCTTCATGCGCGTCGCGCACGTCCTGCACATGGCGCAGCCAGTTGTCGACCAGGCCGGCGCGCTGGTTGGTCATGGCCGCGCGCACGCCGCCGCAATTGCTGTGGCCCACCACGATGATGTGGCTGACCCGCAGCGCGTCGACCGCGTACTGGATCACCGACAGCGCATTCAGATCACTGTGCACCAACAGGTTGGCCACATTGCGGTGCACGAACAGCTCACCGGGCAGCAGGCCCACCAGGTCATTGGCCGGCACCCGGCTGTCGGCGCAGCCAATCCACAGGTACTGCGGGCTTTGCTGGTTGAGCAAGCGGGTGAAGAAGCCGGGCTCGCGTTGCTCGGTGTTGGCGGCCCATGCGCGGTTTTTCTGGAACAGCTCCTGCAGATCGATGCTCATGGACTGGGGCCCTCCGGGCTGGAATTCAAAGCCCTGAGTTTACGCAGCGGCTCGGCTGCGGCCGGTCTACATGGTCTCGGCAAACAGCTCACGGCCGATCAACATGCGGCGGATTTCGCTGGTGCCGGCGCCAATCTCGTAGAGCTTGGCGTCACGCCACAGCCGGCCCAGCGGGTAGTCATTGATGTAGCCGTTGCCGCCGAAGATCTGCACGCCCTCACCGGCCATCCAGGTGGCTTTCTCGGCGCACCACAGAATGACCGACGCGCAGTCCTTGCGCACCTGGCGCACATGCTCCACGCCCAGTTTGTCGAGGTTCTTGGCCACCGTGTAGGCAAACGCCCGCCCGGCCTGCAGCACGGTGTACATGTCGGCCAGCTTGCCCTGGATGAGCTGAAACTCACCGATGCTCTGGCCGAACTGCTTGCGGTCATGCACATAGGGCATCACGTTGTCCATCACCGCCAGCATGATGCCCAGCGGGCCACCGGTGAGCACCGCGCGCTCGTAGTCCAGCCCGCTCATCAGCACCCGCGCGCCGCCGCCCAGCTGGCCCAGCACGTGTTGCGCCGGCACCTCGACGTTGTGGAACACCAGCTCACCGGTGT
>JANNMP010000602.1:0-4491 GCA_031398015.1 Burkholderiaceae bacterium | reverse complement strand
CGGCATTGCCCTGTTCAACGACGCTGCCCATGGCATTGCACCGGCCAATGCCGAGCTGGCGCACTACGCTGCCCGCCTGGGCATTGCGGCCGGTGCGGCGCCGGCCGAAGGTTTGACCGACCTGCCCGACAGCGGCTACCTGCGCGCCGCACGCGGCCCGGCGGTGGCCTTGCTGGACATGGCGCCGATCGGCCCTGACTACCTGGTCGGCCACGCCCATGCCGACACACTGGCATTCGAGCTGTCGCTGCACGGCCAGCGTGTGATCGTCAATGGCGGCACCTCCTGCTATGGCCTGAGCGCGCAGCGCCTGCTTGAGCGTGGCACGGCCTGGCACAGCACGGTGCAGGTCGGCGATGCCGATTCGTCCGAGGTGTGGAGCGGCTTTCGCGTCGGCCGGCGTGCACGCATCACCCAGCGCAGTGTGTCAGGCTGGCAGGCCAGCGCGGCGCATGACGGCTGGCGCACGCTGCCTGGCGCGCCAACGCATGCGCGCAGCTGGCTGTTGCAGGCTGATGCGCTGCTGGTTGATGACAGGCTCGGGCCCGTGGCTGACGGCTTGCCTGCTGCAGTGGCGCGTTATCACCTGGCGCCCGGCCTGCAGCTGCGGGCCGACGGCGATGGCCGCTGGCTGGTGTGTGATGGTGCCTGCACGCTGGCCCAGGTGGTGGTGGAGGCCGGCCATGGCCAGGCCGTTGCATCCAGCCATGCACCGCGTTTTGGCGTGATCGACACTGCCGTGTGCCTGGCCGTCACCTTGCAGGCCGGCCGGGCCCGCACCCGCTGGCGATGGACCACCGATGCACATCCTGTTCCTCACTGACAACTTCCCGCCCGAGGTCAACGCCCCGGCCAGCCGCACCCATGAGCACTGCCGGCTGTGGGTGGCGGCTGGACACCAAGTGACCGTGATCACCTGCGCGCCCAACTTCCCCAAGGGCCGGGTGTTCGACGGCCACCGCAACGCCTGGCACCAGGAAGAACGCATCGACGGCATTCACGTCATCCGGGTCTGGAGCTACATCACCGCCAACGAAGGCTTTGCCCGGCGGGTGCTGGACTACATCAGCTTCATGGCCACCGCCACCTGGGCCAGCCTGGGCGTGCGTGCTGTTGACGTGGTGGTGGGCACGTCACCGCAGTTCTTCACTGCCTGCGCGGCGCATGCGGTGGGCAAGCTCAAACGCCGGCCCTGGGTGTTTGAGCTGCGCGACCTGTGGCCCGAATCGATCAAGGCCGTGGGCGCCATGCAGGATTCCGCCGCCATCCGCTGGCTGGAGCGGCTGGAGCTGCACCTCTACCGACAGGCCGCGCGGGTGGTCTCGGTCACCCAGTCGTTCAAACGCACGCTGGTGGCGCGTGGCATCGACAGCGGCAAGATCGAGGTGGTGACCAACGGCGTGGACATCGGCCGCTTCACGCCGCGCCCCAAGGACGCCGCACTCACCCAGCAACTGGGGCTGGAGGGCTGCTTCGTGGCCGGCTACATCGGCACCCATGGCTTGGCCCATGCACTGGAAACCTTGCTGGAAGCGGCCCAGCAACTGCAGGCCCAGCCCGAGGGGCGCAACATCCGGCTGCTGCTGCTGGGCGACGGTGCCCGCAAGCCTGCGCTGCAGGCCGAGGCGCAGCGCCGCAGGCTGGACAACGTGGTGTTTGTCGACAGCGTCAGCAAGGACGAGGTGGCGCGCTACTGGTCGCTGCTGGATGTGTCGATCATCCACCTGCGGCGCACCGAACTGTTCACCACGGTGATCCCGTCCAAGCTGTTCGAGTGCATGGGCATGGGCATCCCGGTGCTGCATGGCGTGGCCGGTGAGTCGGCCGACATCGTGCAGCGCGAGGGTGTGGGCGAGGTGTTCGAGCCCGAGAACAGCAGCCAACTGGTTGCCAGCCTGCTGCGCCTGCAGGCCGACCGGCCGCTGCTGCAGCGCTACAGCGACCACTGCCTGGCGGGTGCCCATCGCTACGACCGCGCCACGCTGGGCATGCAGATGCTGCGTTGCCTGGAGCAGGTGGCCACACGGCGCTGACCGACCCACCGGGTGATGCCAGGCAGAGCTGCCGCCGTGACAAAACAAGGCACCAGCCTGCCCGCCTACCGCGCAGATGTGGACGGGCTGCGGGGTCTGGCCGTGCTGGCCGTGGTGGTCTACCACGCCTTTCCTGGCTGGCTGCCCGGCGGGTTCATTGGCGTCGATTGCTTCTTCGTGATCTCGGGTTACTTGATCACCCGCGACATCTGCGCCCGCAGCGGCCAGCACGGGTTCTCGATTGCCGGCTTCTACCGCCGCCGGGTGCACCGCTTGTTTCCGGCGTTGCTGCCGGTGCTGCTGGCCTGCATGTTGATCGGCGAGCTGATGCTGTTCCAGTCGGAGCAACAGGTGCTGCTGTCAGACACCGTGGCCAGCGCCGCCTTTGTGCAGAACATGTGGCTGTGGCACAACGCTGGCTACTTCGACACCCTGGCCGCTCTGCGGCCCTTGCTGCACCTGTGGTCATTGGCGGTCGAAGAGCAGTTCTACTTGCTGTGGCCCTGGCTGCTGATGCTGTTTCTGCCACTGCGCAGCGCCTGGCGTCTGACCATTGCTGTGGCCTTGCTGTCATTCTGTTTTGGGCTGTGGCTGTTGCCGCGCGACAGCACCGGCGCCTACTACTGGTTGCCGGCCCGGGCCTGGCAAATCTTGGCCGGAGCAGCAGTGGCGCTGACGCCGCGATGGCAATGGTCCACAACCCGTGCTGCTGCATCGCCGATGGTCGCCGGCGGCCTGGCCGCCATGGGCGTGGCGCTGCTGCTGGCTGGCCTGGTGTTGGCCAAGCCAGGCGACACCTACCCCGGCTGGATGGCGTTGCTGCCGACCCTGGGCACGGCGGCGCTGCTGGTCGAGGGGCCGCCGACGGTGGTCAGCCAGCGCTTGCTGGGCCACCGCTGGCTGGTGGGCCTGGGCTTGATCAGCTACCCGCTGTACCTGTGGCACTGGCCGCTGTTGGCGTTCACCCGCATCGACCATGCTGGCAGCCCCGGGGCAGTGCTGCGCATGGCCGTGCTGGCGCTGGCCGGCCTGCTGGCATGGGCCACCTGGCGTTTTGCCGAGCGGCGCTGGCGCCCGCTGGGCAGCCCCAGCAAGACCGCCATGCTGGCCGGCGCACTGGTGTTGGTGGCCGCACTTGCGCTGGCCCTGGCGCAGTGGCGGGCCGCTGAACACCTGATCGCCAGTGACACCCAGGCCCGCCTGGCCGACATTGGCCTGGTACGCCCTGTCACACCCGAACCCGCAGCAGACTGTGATCCGGCACGGCAACGTGCGCTGCCGCAGATCAGCCGCTGCCAGCAGAGCGGGCCACAGCCGCCAACCAGCGCGGTCATCGGTGACAGCCATGCGCAACATCTGTTCGCCGGTCTGCAGCAGGTTGACCCCGACACGGGTTGGCTTGGGCTGACCATCAGCTCATGCCCGCCGCTGTTGGGTGTGCATGTGCGGCTGCCGCACATCGATTGCGGCACACGCCCCGAGGCAATGCTTCGGCAAGTGGCCGCCGACACGTCGATCAAGCGCGTGGTGCTGGGCTTCCTGGGCAGCTACGCCTTGGACACCAATGTGGCCGCAGAACATGTGCTGGCCGGCATGGGGCCGGCGCAGGTGCAGATGACCGACCACCAGCAGCCTGGCGCCGACAAGCCTCAGGCCATGTTCAACGGCTTGCAGCGCACCGTGGCGCTGCTGGAGTCAGCGGGCAAATCGGTGGTGATCATGCTCGATGTGCCGGAGTGGCCGTTCCAGCCGCGCGACTGCATCCGGCGCCCGCTGCTCGGCCAGCACATCGTTGATTGCAGCATTTCGCGCGCGGCCGTTCTGCAGCGGCAGGCCATGCTGCGTGCGATGGTGGCCAGAATCCAGACGCTGCACCCCCGCACGCAAGTCTTCGACCCCATGGCAGTGCTCTGCGACGCCGAGCGTTGCGCGCTGGAGCAGCAAGGTGTGCTGACGATGCGTGACAGCCACCACTTGAGTGCTCGCGGCAGTGCCCTGGTGGCACGGCAGTTGTTGCGAGACATCCAGCCCAGGTGAGCTCGTGCCTGGTGCCTACGCACCTGTGCTGCCCAAAAACTCTGGCAAGCTGGCCTGCAGACGGCTGCGCACGCCGGCATCCGAGGCCTCGGCCGCGGCCGCCCAACGCAACAGGCCATGCACCTGCCCAGGTTGGCCGCTCAAACGCGCGATGCGCAGGCGCTCGAACCGCGTCGGCAAGGTCTGGTCGGCATCGGCCAGCAGTTCCTCGTAGAGCTTCTCGCCCGGCCGCAGCCCCGAGAACACGATCGGCATCTCGTCGACCGCATGTCCTGCCAGCCGGATCAGATCGCGCGCCAGGTCGACGATCTTCACCGGCTCGCCCATGTCCAGCACCAGCACCTGGCCGGTCTCGCCGATGGCTGCGGCCTGCAGCACCAGGCGCGCCGCCTCGGGGATGGTCATGAAGTAGCGGATGATG
>JANNMP010000582.1:0-2073 GCA_031398015.1 Burkholderiaceae bacterium | reverse complement strand
GCCGCGCCTTCGGCCGGCCGCTGGTGGCCGACAACAAGCTTGAATGGGGCCGCGACAAACAAAGCTGGACTGGTGACTTCCAGACCCACCCCGGCGAGGGCTTCTACCGCAACCTGGCTGGCGTGCAGGTCGAGCGTGTGGTCAGCGGCACCGACGTGGTGCTGTCGCAGCGCCTGCGGCTGGGCCGCACGCAAGACACACCGCGCATCGATCGGCTGTATTTCATCGAACTGCTGCGCTCGCGCCAGGCCGATTTGCCGGGCTCGGCCGGTGCGCTGGTCAGCGGCGGTGTGCCCAGTTCGGCGGCGGCCATCAGCGCCAACCTGCACTGGGCCTGGCGTGACCTGGACAACGCGCTGCTGCCCACCCGCGGGCTGACGTTGGCGCTGCAAGGCGGCGCCGGCCAGGCGGTGCAGCGTGGTGGCCCCAACGGTCCATTTGCGCGGCTCTATGGCCGGCTCACCGGCTACTTGCCGCTGGGTGAACGCTGGTACGGCACGGCACGCGTCGAGCTGGGCCAGGTGCTGCATGGCAGCGGCGTGCGCGTGCCCGACGCGCTGGGCTTTCGCGCCGGTGGCGACGACTCGGTGCGCGGCTACGCCTACCGCGAACTGGCGCCCACCGATGCCAGCGGCGGCACCATCAGCGGTGAACGCCTGCTCACCGCCAGCGTGGAAGTGGCGCGGCCCATCGTGCCCAGCATGCCGTCGCTGTGGGGTGCGCTGTTCATCGACGCCGGCCGCGCTGTCAACGACTGGCGCGGCTTCAGCCCCGCCTGGGGTTATGGCGCCGGCCTGCGCTGGCGCAGCCCCATCGGCCCGCTGCGCATCGACCTGGCCTGGGCCGACGAGTTGAAGCGGCTGCGCCTGCACTTCTCCGTGGGCATTGCATTCTGATGGCCCTCCCCCGTCGCGCTTCGCGCGCCCCCAGCGGCTCCGAAGGGGCCGCTTTGCAGCCCCGGGGGCAGCCCCAGCAGCCCGGCGAAGCCGGTTCCGCGGCGCCCGCTTGGTCAGCTTGGCGCATGCTGCGCGTTGTGGCCATCGGACTGCTGGCCGTTGTGGTGCTGCTGCTGGCCACCCTGGGTGGCAGCGCCTGGCTGGCCTGGCGCCACCCTGCTGCCCTGCCCTGGCTGCTGCAGCGCCTGCCAGGGTTGCAAACCTCGGATGTGAGCGGCTCTTTCGCCGCTGGCAACTTGCGCATCGGCAAGCTCGATTGGCAATTGCCGGGCGGTGGCGGCCGGCTGCAACTGTGGCAGGTGCAGATCGACGGCGCCCGGCTGACGTTGCGGCCACGCCCAGGCACCCAGGCTGCGCTGCGCCTGGGCCGGGTGCAGGCGGCGCGGGCGCTCTACACCAGAGCGCCACCCAGTGGCCAGCCGCGCCAGAGCCCTGCTGACCTGCGCCTGCCGATCGACCTGGCGCTGGACGCATTGGCGGTCGATGTGCTGCAGGTCGATGACATGCCCGCGCTGCGCCAGGTGCGCGGCGCGCTGCTGCTGGGCGACAGCGGTGGCACGCAGCACCGCTTGCAAGACCTGCAGGCGGTGCTGGACACCGGCAGCGCCGACGCACCGGCGCCGCTGCAACTCAGCGGCACGCTGCAGATCGGCAGCGCCGCGCCCATGCCTGTGCAGGCCCGGTTGCAGGCCCGGCGCGCGGCCACAGCAACCGGCGCGCCGGCCTGGCAGGCCACGCTGACAGCCACCGGCCCCCTGGCCAGCTTGATGACCACGCTGGCACTGCAGGCCGACGCAGCGCCGGGCAGCCAGGCGCCCAGCCTGCAGGCCAGCGCCACGTTGCAGCCATTTGCGCCCTGGCCGCTGGGCAGCCTGCAATTGACCACCGAGGCCCTCAACCTGGCGGCGCTGTCACCGCGCTGGCCGCAGACACAGTTGTCGGGCCAGGCCCAGGTGCGCACCCAGGGCCTGCGCGAGCCGGCGGCCATCAGCGCCACGCTGGACAACACCCTGCCCGGCGCCTGGGACGCCGGCCGGTTGCCGCTGCGCCAACTGCAGTTGCAGGCCAGCGGCCGGCCCGACCAGCCCGACCGGCTGCTGCTGGAGCGCTTCAACCT
>JANNMP010000569.1:0-2836 GCA_031398015.1 Burkholderiaceae bacterium | reverse complement strand
TGGGCAGGCCCAGCAGTTGCTCGATGCGGCCGAACAGCGCGCTGGCAAACGCCACTTCAGCCGGGCCGTGCATCTTGGGCTTGACGATGTAGACCGAGCCCTTGCGTGAGTTCACGATCCCGTTGGCGCCATGGCGCTGCAGGTCATGCAGCGCAATGGTGGTGGTGACCACGGCATCCAGGATGCCCTCGGGGATCTCCTGGCCCGGCTTGCCGTCGGCGCAATCCCACAGCACCGCCGGGTTGCTCATCAGGTGGCCGACATTGCGCACAAACATCAGGCTGCGGCCATGCAGCGTCAGCGTGCCGCCACCGGGCGCGGTGTACACACGGTCGGGGTTCAGGCCGCGGGTGAAGGTCTTGCCGCCCTTGGCCACGGCTTCGGTCAGCGTGCCCTGCAGGATGCCCAGCCAGTTGGCATAGGCCTGCACCTTGTCGTCGGCATCGACCACCGCCACCGAGTCTTCCAGGTCGAGGATGGTCGACAAGGCGGATTCAAGCACCAGGTCGGCCACGCCGGCCGGGTCGGTTTGGCCGATGGCCGTGCTGCGGTCGATGCGGATGTCCAGGTGCAGGCCGTTGTGCTGCAGCAGCACCGCCGATGGCGCTGCGGCGTCGCCCTGCCAGCCCGCCAGCTGTCTGGCCTTTTTCAAGCCGCTGGTCTTGCCACCCTGCAGCGCCACCACCAGGGCGCCGGCCTCGATGCGGTAGCCGGTGGCGTCGACATGCGAGCCCTTGGCCAGCGGCGCGCAGCGGTCCAGCACATGGCGGGCGTAGTCGATCACCTTGGCGCCACGCAGCGGGTTGTAGCCGGGGCCGCCGTTCACGGTGCGGCTGGCGCCATCGGTCTCGGGCAGTGCGTCGGTGCCGTACAGCGCGTCGTACAGCGAACCCCAGCGCGCATTGGCAGCGTTCAGCGCGTAGCGGGCATTGGTGATCGGCACCACCAGCTGCGGGCCGGCCTGCAGCGCCAGCTCGGCGTCGACGTTCTTCGTCGTCACCTGCACGTTGTCGGGCACCGGCACCAGGTAGCCGATCTTGTGCAGATGGGCCTGGTACCTGGCCATGTTCCTGATCGGGCCCGGGTGCTTCAGATGCCAGGCGTCCATCGCCGCCTGCAGCCGGTCACGCTCGGCCAGCAGGGCGGCGTTCTGTGGCGCCATGTCGTGCACGATGGCGTCAAAACCAGCCCAGAAGGCCTCGGGCGCGATGCCGGTGCCGGGCAGCACCTGCTGGTTGATGAAGTCAGCCAGGTTGCTGGCCACTTGCAGGCGGTGGTAGGAGGTGCGTGCGGTCATGGGTGGTTGGGCAGTGTGCTGCGGGTCAATGTGGCCAGCACTGTATGCCGGGTTTGGTGCGCAATTCAGTGGCCATGGCAGCGGTTGATTGATGACTGATCAGTGTGTAATCTGCCGCCATGGACCGTTTGAAGCAGATCGAATCGTTCGTTTCGGTGGCTGCCAAGGGCAGTTTGACGGCTGCAGCCCAATCCGAAGGGGTGGCCCCGGCGGTGGTGGGCCGGCGCATCGACGCGCTGGAAGAGCGCCTGGGCGTGAAGCTGCTGCTGCGCACCACCCGGCGCATCAGCCTCACCCACGAGGGCAGCGCCTTCCTGGAAGACTGCCAGCGTTTCCTGGCCGACATCGGCAATGCCGAGGCCAGCGTGTCGGCCGGCGGCGTCAAGGCCAGCGGCTTCTTGCGCATCACCGCGCCGGCGGGTTTTGGCCGCCGCCATGTGGCGCCGCTGGTGCGGGGTTTCCTGGCCCGCCACCCCGACGTGAAGCTGTCATTGAACCTGAGCGACCGGGTGGTCGACATCGTCCATGAAGGCATTGATTGCGCGGTGCGGGTCGGCGACATGCCCGACTCCAGCCTGGTCAGCATGCGCCTGGCCGACAACCGCCGGCTGTGCGTGGCCGCGCCCGCCTACTTGCAGCGTGCCGGCACGCCCAAGCACCCCAGCGAGCTGGGCCGGCATGAATGCCTGGCGCTGTCGTCCGACGCCAGCCAGACGCGCGGCTGGGCGTTCTCGGTCGATGGCGCGGTCAGCCATTGGCGGCCCAGCGGGCGCGGTGACTGCAGCGACGGCCAGGTGCTGCATGCCTGGTGCCGCCAGGGCCTGGGCATCGCCTGGCGCAGCACCTGGGAAGTAGAGGCCGACATCGCCGCCGGCACCCTGCTGCAGCTGCTGGAAGCCTTTGCCGCACCGCCCAACGGCATCTACGCGGTGCTGCCACAGCGCAAGCACCTGCCGCTGCGCTTGCGGCTGTGGATCGACCACTTGAAGCAGCACTACGCTGATCCGGCGTACTGGCGCCAGGCCGGCGGCTGAACACGGACACAAAAAAGCCGCCCGAAGGCGGCGCGGCTGTCAGCGGCCGGGTTGACCGCTCAGGCGCTCAGGCACTGGCTCATGAACTTCTTGCGGTCATCACCCTTCAGTGCCTTGGCCTTGGGGTCGGCGTTGCAGGTCTTCATCTTGTTCTGCTGCGCCGTGCCCGAGGCAGCGGCCATGGCCGGCTTGGCGCTCAGGCAATCCTTCATGAAGGCCTTGCGCTCGTCGCCCTTCTTGTCACCGGCGTCCTTGTTGCAGGTGGTCATCTTGCTCTGCTGCTTGGTGGGCGCGTTGTCGGCGGCCTGGGCGCTGAAGGCCAGCGCGGCAAATGACAAGGCAGCAAGTTGAAAAAAACGGGTCATGCGGTTCTCCTTCCCTCGGGGGGGTGTTGGTCTGGAATGCGGTTTGCATTCCAGCATGGCAACGCCGGCTTCAACACCCAGGTTGACCGCAAGCGCTGGCCGGGCGCTTGCCAAACATGTCACAGGATGCGCCGCGGGTG
>JANNMP010000638.1:0-2909 GCA_031398015.1 Burkholderiaceae bacterium | reverse complement strand
GGCGGCAAGAACTGGCAGCCGATGAGCTGGAATCCGGCCACCGGCCTGGCCTATGCTAACACGCTGAACATCGCCTGGCCTTACCAGCTGGCCAAGCCCGAGTACAAGCGCGGCGAGTGGTACCTGGGCATCAACTTCCGCGGCGTGATGATGCCCAAGGACCAGCCCCACGGCTACCTGAGCGCCATCGACCCGATGACCGGCAAGAGCAAGTGGCAGATGGCCTGGCCGGGCCAGCCCAGCATGGCGGGCACCTTGTCCACCGGCGGTGGCCTGGTGTTCACCGGCGCGGCCACCGGTGAGTTCATGGCGGTGGATGCCACCAACGGCAAGAAGCTCTACGAGTTCAATGTCGGCACCGGCATCATCGGCCTGCCGGTGGCCTGGGAGCACAAGGGCAAGCAGTACATCACCATCACCGCCGGCGCCGGTGGTGTGTGGGGCCTGCTGGGTGACGAGCGCATGGCCGCCACGCCGGCCGGCGGCTCGGTGTGGACATTCGCTGTCAAGTGATGCTGCGACAAAGCGCCTGGGCATTGCTGCTGGCCGTTCCGCTGGCCACACCGGCCTTGGCCGGGCGCTTTGAGTCAGCGTTGATCGATGCCGGGCGCGACCAGTACCACCGCACCTGTGCCCAGTGCCATGGCCGCAACATGGTCAACGCCGGCACCACCATCTATGACTTGCGCAAGTTCCCCACTGACCAGCCCGAGCGCTTTGTGCAAAGCGTGACGGTTGGCAAGGGCAACATGCCGTCGTTCAAGGACGCGCTGACGGCCGAGCAGGTCACCGCGCTGTGGGCCTACGTGGGCAGCCGTGCTGGCAAAGAGAACTGAGCGCGCACTGGCGCTGGCGCTGCTGTGCAGCAGCGCCGCGCTGGCGCAGCCCGCAGCCATCACCGTCTGCATTGCGGCCGACAACCCGCCGCTGTCGCACCTGGTGGCGGGCCAGCCGCGTGGGCTGGACGTGCGCATCGCCCAGGCCGCGGCCGACAGCCTGGGCCGGCCGCTGAAACTGCTGCCGTTCGAGAGCGAGTACGAGAAAGAGAGTTCGCTGGCCCATGAAGTGGCGGCGCTGCTGTCGGCCGGGCTGTGTGATGCAGTGAGCGGCATCCCGCTGCTGCACGGCGATTTCGGCCCGCCCAGCCGTGCCAGCTCTCGCACGCCCGATGTGCCGGGCGCCAAGCGCAAGCGCGAGCGGCCTTACATCACGCTGCAGGCGATGGCGCCGGGCCGGGCTTACATCTCGGCCGCACTCGGCGTGGTGTTGCCGGCCGGCGCGCCGCCGCTGGACCGTTTGGGCGCGCTGGGTGAACGCAAGCTGGCCGTCACCTCGGGCACGCTGGGCGGCACGGTGGCCATGGGCTGGAAGTTCGGCGCGCTGCGCAAGCAGCTGGTGTCGCTGAACCAGCGTGAAAGCCCGCTCGACGAATTGGCCAAGCCAGCAGCCGGCGCACCAGCGCGCTTTGACGCCGTGATGCTGCCGCTGGCGCTGTTTGATGGCTGGCGGCTGTTGCACCCAGGCGCCACGCTGGTGGCCGCTGGCTGGCGGCGGCCGATCGGCATCAACCTGGGTTTTGCCACCTTGGCCAGCGACACCACGCTGCGCCCCGCGCTCGATGCCGTGATCAGCCGCGCGCTGGCCGACGGCAGCCTGGCGCGCTGGGCGGCCGACGAAGGTGTGTCCTGGTCGGCGCCGGTGGCACCCGATGTCGGCCGTGGCCCCAGCCTGCTGGAACTGATGGCCGATTGAGCGCCGGCCACCGCGCTGCGGTGGGGCCGCGCTGCTGTTCAGCCGCCGGTGGCCGCGCCGTGGAAGCCGGCCGCCGCGCCGTCACGCAGGCGCACCACCTGGCACTGGCCGCCGCTGTCTGACAAGGCCTGCGCCTGGATCTGGTAAGCCGCTGGCAGCGGCGCCATCAGCAGGCCTGCCACCTGCTGGCAGTTGTGCACCGGCTGGCACTTGCCGGGCACGGCGTGCTGGTCGGTCAACAGGCAACCAGCCTGGTTCAGCAGCATCGCCGAGCCGGCGGCGCCGGCCAGGCTGGCCAGTGCCGTGGCCTCGGCCTGGTTGTTGATTGCCACCAGCGCCGGCAGCGCGCTGGCCGTGGCGCTGCCCACCAGGGCGACCACCGCCAGTTGCTCGATCAGGGTGAAGCCGCGTTGGCGTGCTGGCATGGTGTGGCTGGTTCAGGCGTTGGAAGCGCCGAGTGTGGCCGCGCCGCGCCGGCTTGCCCACCCCGGGCCTGGGCGGCCTCGGCGCGCGGTGCGCAGGCTCAGTCGGCCGCCATCTTCAGGAACAACTCGCGGTCGGGCGAGAAGTTGGCATGCAACGGCAGCAGCGCACCACCCAGCGCGCGCGCGTCTGAGCCGATGGTGCCGGGCAGCAATGCCGGGCGGGTCACGCCCTCCCAGCTGTAGCTGTCGAGCGCGGCGCCCAGCGCTGCCACCAGCGCGGCCTGCAAGTCGCGGTGGAACGAGCCGTCGACGATCACGCTCTCCAGGTCGAGCAGGCAGGCCGCACCGTTGATGGCCAGTGCCATGGCGGCGGCGGCATCGGCCAGCCAGGCCAGCGTGTGCTGCCGCCAGGGTGGGCGCAGTGCGCGGGCGTCGGCCACGGCGGCAGCGTCCAGCCCGTGCTGGCGGTACAGCAGCTCCAGGTTCAGCAGCGAGGCCACGCTCAGCAGCTGTGGCGGCGCGCCCGTGCCGGCCAGCGACAGCGGCAGCGAGCCGATGGCCCCGGCATTGCCGTGCAGGCCGGCGCGCAAGTGGCTGTCGAGCACCAGGCCACCGCCGATGAAGGTGTCGACGAAGACGTAGAGAAAGCTCTTGATGCCGCGTCCCCGGCCGGCCACCAGCTCGGCCACGCAGGCCGCTGCGGTGTCCTTGACCAGCGTGACCGGCAGCTCG
>JANNMP010000553.1:0-2347 GCA_031398015.1 Burkholderiaceae bacterium | reverse complement strand
TCTGATCAGCGGCCGGCCACCGCTGGCCACTGACATGGCCGGTTATTTCCACACCGGTGGCACCACCGGCACGCCCAAGCTGGCCCAGCACAGCCATGCCAACCAGGTCTACCAGGCCTGGGCGCTGCGGCTGATGGGCCTGGCCGAGCCGGGCCGTGCGCTGCTGTACGGCCTGCCGCTGTACCATGTCGGCGCTGCGCTCACCAAGGGCCTGTCGGTGCTGGCCAACGGTGGCCATGTGGTGGTGCTGTCGGCTGCCGGCTGGCGCAACGCGGCCGCGGTGCGCAACGTCTGGGCCCTGGTGCAGCAGCACCGGCCCAGCCTGTTCGGCGGTGTGCCCACGGTGCTGGCCGCCGCGCTGCAGGTGTCGGTGGGGGACGCCGACATCAGCAGCCTGAAGCTGGCCTCAGGCGGCGGCGCGGCCATTCCGGTGGCGGTGATCCAGGCCTACGAGCAGCGCCTGCACCTGCCGGTGCTGGAGGTCTACGGCATGACCGAGACCGCCAGTGTGCACACCATGGGCCACCCCGACATGCCGCGCCATGCCGGCAGTGTGGGCCGGGCGCTGCCCTACAGCCGCACGCGGGTGGTGCGCATCGATGCCGACGGCCACTTTGCCGGCGATTGCAAGCCCGGCGAGATCGGCGTCGTGGCGATGGCCGGGCCGGGCGTGTTCAGCGGCTACCGCAGCAGCCAGCACAACCAGGGTGCCTTTGTGCAGCCTGGCTGGGTCAATTCAGGCGACCTCGGCCGGCTCGATGCCGACGGCCTGCTGTGGATCACCGGCCGCGCCAAGGACTTGATCATCCGCGGCGGCCACAACATCGACCCCGCGCCGCTGGAAGAGCTGCTGTACCGCCACCCGGCGGTGGCGGTGGCCGCGCTGGTGGGCCAGCCCGACGCCCATGCCGGTGAGCTGCCGGTGGCCTATGTGCAGACCAAGCCCGGTGTGGCGGTGACTGCTGCTGAGCTGATCGGCTACTTGCGTGAGCACACGCCCGAGCGTGCGGCGGTGCCGGTGGCGCTGCACTTCATCGACAGCATGCCGCTGACAGCGGTGGGCAAGATCTTCAAGCCCGCGCTGCGTTTTGACGCCATCGGCCGGGTGGCCGATGCGCTGGTGGCCACCGCGCTGGCCGGGCAGGGTGCCAGTGCCGCCGATTGGGCATTGGCGGTGTTGCCCGACGCCCAGCACGGCCAGGTGGTGCAGGTCACGCTGCACAGCAGCGACGGCAGCCAGCGCCAAGCCTGGGCGGCTGCGGTGCATGCGGCGTTGGGCCCGCTGGCCCTGCACCACACGGTGGTGTGAACGAGAGGCTTGAATCAGCCGGGCTGCGCCACGCGCCGACGCAGCCGACCCATCAGCCCCAGGCCCAGCAGCGCGCCGGCCAGCAGCGGCAACGTGCCGGGTTCGGGCACGGCGAAGGCCAGCAGACCTTCTTCGCTGTAGTTGTCGGGTGAGCCGGCTGGGTTGAAGTTGAGGAACGACAGGCCGAAGCCGGTGGAGGCAATGAAGTCACCGGTGCCGCCCAGGATGGTGTAGTCCAGTGCCAACTGGCCGCCGCTGGCGAACAGGTCGGCATCAGCGGTGGTTCCGGCCACGGTGCCGAACAGCGTTGCGCCCAGGTCACTGCTGCGGGTGAACTCGAACTGGCCCGACAGCGTCATCGCCTGCGCGTCGTAGTTGAAGGTGACCACGCTCACCAGTGACAGCGGGTTGGCCAGGCCCGGCTCGGGGAACTGCTCGATGCTGCCGACCCAGCCGCCGTCGCCAGAGATGGGGTCGAACAGCACCGCATTGCCACTGCCCGAAAACGGCGCAAACACCAGCGGCCCGGCGTGTGCGGCGGGTGGTGCCAGCCACAACAGCAGCGGCAGCAGGCTGGTGGCGGCAAGTCGCAGCGCGCGGCGGGCCAGGGTGGGCAAAGCGGTGGTGGCGTGGTGCATGGCAGCTCTCCAGGTGGATCAGCAGCCTACGCGCGCACGCCGCCGCCAGATGCAGACCTGCTTGCGGCACCACCCAATCCGGGGGGGTGAGACAAATTGCCATTCGCACACCACCGAAGTTTGCATCTGCGCGCTGCGGTGGGGCGTATGCCAGGACTCCCGCCACCCCCCAACCACCCTCCCGAGGAGATTCCATGCCCAAGCCTTCTTTCGCCCTGACCCCGCTGCTGGCCGCCCTGATGCTGGCCGCCGCAGCACCGGTGGGCGCGTCCAGCCACCGCGAGGCACCGTTCATCACCACCGCGCCGAAGGTGGACGGCACTGACTTCTACATGTTCCGCAGCTACGAGACCGGCCGCAGCGACTATGTGACGCTGATCGCCAACTACCAGCCGCTGCA
>JANNMP010000544.1:0-5525 GCA_031398015.1 Burkholderiaceae bacterium | reverse complement strand
GGTGAGCGCGCCTGCGGGCAGCGCGCTGGCAATGGCCGCCATCGCCGTGCGGCGCCCCACCGCCTGCAAAAAGGCCCGGCGCACCGGCTCCTGCGGGAAGATGGCCTTGATCAGGCTGGCCTCCATGAACTGCCGGCCCAGCGTTTCGGTGTCGGGCAGGGCGGTGGTGGTGTGCGCCTGCGGCGCGTGGTCGGCACCGCAGCCACAGCGCAGCATCAGCGGCCGGTCGGCGTCATAGGGGTCGTAGGCGCTGGCGGCGATGTGGGGGCCGGTCGCGGGGGCCGGGCGGCTGCTGTCGTCGTCGCGCATGGGTCAACTCCTGGGGCTGGTGGCCATGCTAGGAAGCAGGAAACGTGCACGCCATCGCGATGCCGCTGGTTCGGCTGTGGGGCCGGCACGGCGGGCTGTAGGGCTGGCCCTACAAGCAGGGCGGGTGCCAGCGGGTGGCCGGGTTCTTGCTGATCCCGCCAGCCATGCCGACCCTGCAACGCGACACCGCCGTTCAAGAACCCCGGCATGAGCCCCGGCACGAGCCCCGCAGTGACCGCATGGACTGGCGCGCCCAGGAGATGCTGCTGCTCAGCCAGGTGATGCGTGGTGTGGGCCGCAGCGTGCACAGCCAGGCCGTGCTGCGCGAGATGCTGCACCTGATGAGCGAGCTGCTGGGCCTGAACCGCGGCCGCATCGTGCTGGCCGATGAGGCCGTGCCACGCGGCCAGCCGGTGGCCAGCCGCATCCACCATGCCTATGGGCTGACGCGCGAGGAGGTGGCGCGTGGCTGTTACGGCCCCGGCGAGGGCGTCACCGGCCGGGTGCTGGGCACTGGCCAGGCGGCCCTGGTGCAGGACGTGGACGCCGAGCCCGCCTTCCTGTTCCGCTGCGTGCCGCGGGCGCGCCTGCCGCCCGAGACCGTGGCCTTCATCGCGCTGCCGATCGAGGTGGACCGGCTGACCATCGGCGTGCTGGCCTGCCACCGCATCCGCAGCCGTGACCGCCAGCTGGCTGATGATGTGGCCGTGCTGGGCATTCTGGCCACACTGGCCGGCCGGCTGCTGCAGCTGGACCGCCTGGTGGCCGACACCACCCGCACGCTGGAAGCGCGCAACGCCCAGCTCACCGAGGCCTTGCACAGCAGCGCGGCGCGCTATGGCATCGTGGGCAGCGCGCCGCCGCTGCTGCAGGCCATCAGCGTGTTGGAGCGGGTGTCGTCAGCCAGCGCCAGCGTGCTGCTGCTGGGTGAATCGGGCACCGGCAAGGAGCTGTTTGCCCGCGCCCTGCACCTGGCCAGCCCGAGGCGCGACGGGCCCTTCGTCAAGGTGAACTGCGCCGCCATCCCCGAGACCCTGTTCGAGAGCGAGCTGTTCGGCCATGAGCGCGGCGCCTTCACCGGCGCCCAGAGCGAACGCGCCGGCTGGTTCGAGCTGGCCCATGGCGGCAGCATCTTTCTCGACGAGATCGGCGAGCTGCCGCTGGCGCTGCAGACCAAGCTGCTGCGCACGCTGCAAGAGGGCACGGTGCTGCGCCTGGGCGCCAAGCGTGAACGCCGGGTCGACGCACGCCTGGTGGTGGCCACCCACCGCGAGCTGGCGCAAGAGGTGGCGGCCGGCCGCTTCCGGCGTGACCTGTACTACCGGCTGAATGTGATCCCGATCCGCCTGCCGGCGCTGCGTGAACGGCCGCAGGACATTGCGCTGCTGGTGGCGCACTTCCTCAACCGTGCCAACCAGGCCCACCAGCGCAACGTGATCCTCACGCCCGAGGCGGTGCTGCTGCTGGCCCAGCAGGCCTGGCCTGGCAATATCCGCGAGCTGGGCAACCTGATCGAGCGCCTGGTGCTGCTGAGCGAGGCGCCGCTGGCCGGCGTGGCGGCGGTCAGCCGGCTGCTGCAGGGGGATGACGCGGCTGCTGCGCAGAGCGCCGCAGCGCCGCCATTGGCGCCTGTGGCGCCGATGGCGCCCATGCCACTGGTGCGCGATTACCGCGCTGCCGATTCCCACACCGAGCGCACCCTGGCCGATGCCCTGGCCCGCCATGGCGGCAGCCGCACCCGCGCCGCTGCCGCGCTGGGACTGACGCTGCGGCAGTTCAGCTACCGCTGCGGCAAGCTGGGGTTGTAGCGGGCGCGGCCCCTTGGCGGCCGGCGCCGAATCGCCGGACAATCCAAAGGCCTGTTGCCGCCCATGACCGCCTTCGACACCCAAGACATCCGCGACCAGCCCGCCTATGCGCCGGCCGAAGCTGCGCGCTACCTGAAGTTGCCGCAGGCGACGCTGCGCGCCTGGACCGTGGGCCGCAGCTATCCGGTGTCTGACGGGCCGGCGCGGTTTCTTGCACTCATCAAGCCCGCGCAGGTGCGGCCACCGCTGCTGTCGTTCTACAACCTGATCGAGGCCCATGTGCTGCGGGCGCTGCGCACCGAGCATGGTGTGTCCATCAAAGCGCTGCGGGATTCCATCGCCTATGCCGAGCGCACGCTGGATGTGGACCGCCTGCTGCTGAGCGAAGACCTGCGCACCCGGGCCGGCAGCGTGCTGCTGGATCACTACGGCGAGCTGATCGACCTGTCGAGATCCGGTCAGATTGCGATCCGCAAGGTGTTCGAAGATCACTTGGCCCGGGTGGAGTGGGACCGCTGGCATTTCCCGGTGCGGCTGTACCCGTTCCCGACAGAGGCGCAGGCTGCGCACCGCCCCATTGCCATCGACGCCAACATCGCCTTTGGCCGGCCGGTGCTGGTGTCACGTGGCATCTCCACACATGCCATCGCCGAACGGCTGGACGCGGGTGAGTCGGTGGCCGACCTGGCTGCCGACTACGACCTGGCAGCGGCCGACATCGAACAGGCTGCGCTGTACGAACGCGCGGCCTGAGGTAACTGGGCGCGCAGAACAGGTGCGCCGCATCTTCTTCACCGACCGCGATCTGGGCAAGCAGTTCCTGGCGCGCCTGCGCACGGCGGGCCTGGTGGTGGAACGCCACGCCGACCACTTCGCCCCCAACGCGCCGGACACGGATTGGCTGCCTGCCGTGGGTCAGCGCGGCTGGATCGTCATTACCCACGACGAGCGCATCCGCTACAAGGCCAACGAGCTGGCAGCAGTGGTGCAGCACCGGGTCGCCATGCTGTTGGTGGTGGGCCACGCACCCTACGCGGTGCTGGCCGAGCACTTCGTGCACACACTGGCGCGCATCGAGGCTTTTGTGGCGGCGCACGCTCCGCCGTACATCGCCAAGGTGCATCGGCCAACGCCCAGCGAATTGGCCCGCCAAGCTGGCGCGCCGGGCAGCATCAAGCTCTGGTACCCGCCACAGCGTTGACGCAATGCTGCAGGCCGGGACTTTGAAGCACCGCCTGGCTTTGTCGACATTCACAGACAAATTGTTGACATTCCGTCGATCCTGGGTGGCGGCAGCGGCGCCAGTTGCGCAGCGCGCCATGCAAAAAACAACAAACACGGCAAGCACTTGCGCACACCATGCGGCGCAGCGCCAGCCATGGCACAGCGGTTGCAATGCATCAAGCACCCCACCCACCGGAGCCCGCCCATGACCGCATCCCCCGTCCTGATTTCCCCCGCCGATCTGCAGCAGCTGATGGCCTCCGAGCCCACCGTGCTGATCGACACCCGTGACGCCGACACCTATACCGCCGGCCACTTGCCCGGCGCGGTGAACATGCGCGAAATCTTCACCTTCCTGGCCACCAGCACGGCCGAAGGTCTGCAGGCCTTGAAGACGAGCTTCATGCAGCACTTCGGCACGGCCGGCCTGAGCGGCGCCGAGACCGCCGTGTTCTATGAGGACGCGCTGAATGCGGGTTATGGCCAGAGCTGCCGCGGCTACTACCTGCTCACCTGGCTGGGCTACCCCAAGGTGAAGGTGCTGGCCGGCGGCTTTCCGGGCTGGAAGGCGGCGGGCGGTGCGGTGAGCACGGCTCCGGCTGCGCCGACGCCCGCCAGCTTCCCCACGCTGCCCACGGCCGATGTGATGCTGACCAAGGACCAGGTGCTGGCCGCCCTGGGCCGCAACGACATCACCTTGCTCGACGTGCGCGACATCGACGAGTGGACCGGCGAGAGCAGCAGCCCCTACGGCCGTGATTTCGCCCCGCGCAAAGGCCGCCTGCCCGGCGCCAAGTGGATCGAGTGGTACCGCTTCATGAAGCCGGGTGCGGCGGGCCCGCAGATGAAGAGCGCGCTGGAAGTTCAGGCCGAGTGCGCCACCGCCGGCATCGCGCCCACCGACACGGTGTATCTGTACTGCTTCAAGGGCGCGCGTGCGTCCAACACCTTTCTGGCGATGAAGCAGGCCGGCTTCAGCGACGTGCGCATGTACTTCGGCTCGTGGAACGAATGGTCGCGTGACCCGGCCCTGCCCATCGACGACAGCCTGCCGCTGGCCGGCCCGGCCTTGATGCAGGCGGCCTGAGCCACCCGCCCATCCCAATTTCCAAGGAGACAGCGCCGATGTCCGCCGTGATCGCACCCATGACCGTGCCCAACACCGCACCCACGCCCGAGCCCATGTCCGAACCCACCACCGTCAAGACCCATCTGCGCCCCATCGACCGCGACGGCCTGATGATCTTTGCCGCCGCCGGCCGCGAGAACCCGGCCAAGCGCGGCACCAACAAGGTCAAGACGGTGCTGCAAGGCCAATACCGCTCGCTGAGCTTCGTGGGCGAGCACCAGCCGGTGGTGGTCGACGAGCCGCTGCACCTGTTCGGCGAGAACACCGCGCCAGCGCCCGGCGAGATCGTGTTGTCGGCCCTGGGCGGCTGCCTGGCGGTGGGCATCGTGGCCGTGGCCACCTGGAAGCAGGTGCCGCTGTCGAAGCTGGAGCTGTTTCTCGAAGGCGACATCGGCAACCCCGCCGCCTGGGGTGCGGGCGGCGCCGAGATGCTGCCGCCGCAGATGGGCTTCCAGGCGATCCGGGTGAAGGTGGTGATCGAGGGCGATGCACCGCGTGCGCTGCTCGACGAGATCGTGGCCCACGCCAACATGTATTCGCCGGTGGCCAACAGCATGCGCAACCCCATCGCCTTCAACATCGGCATGGCCTGAGCAGCATGGGCGCGCCCGATAAACTGCCGCTGCCGCCGCTTTTGCCAATGACGGAGGCCGTGCGCGCCATCGCGCAAGGGCCGCTGGCCGACGCGGCCGACGCCATCGACTGCGGCAGCTACCCGCGCGCCATCCTGCAGCGCCTGGGCGCGGTGGGGGCCTTTGGCGCACACCTGGGGCCGGCGGCCGACTACCCGGCCGCAATCCGCGCCATGGCCGAGGTCTCGGCCGTGTGCGGCGCCACCGGTTTCATGGTGTGGTGCCAGCAGGTCTGCGGCTTTTACCTGGAGCAAAGCGGCAACCCCGCGCTCAGCGGCGACCTGCTGGCCCGGCATGCCAGCGGAGAACGCCTGGGCGGCACCGGCATGAGCAACCCGATGAAGGCCTACGCCGGCATCGAGCCACTGCTGCTGAAGGCGCGGCGCTTGGCCGGTGGCTGGTGCATCGACGGCAGCCTGCCCT
>JANNMP010000488.1:0-6725 GCA_031398015.1 Burkholderiaceae bacterium | reverse complement strand
CGGCAACAACCAGAACGGTCATGAAAATCTCCAGAAGGCCGGAACCCAATCCGGCGAGTTGAACGGCGCCGCAGGCGACCGTTCCAACGAAACGAGGTAGGACGGCGCCAAAGGCGTCCGGCTTACCCTCAGATCACCTTTGCTTCGTTCTTGAGTTTGGCCACCAGGGTGGCCACGTCCGGCACCTTGATGCCGGCGCCGCGCTTGGGTGGCTCGGTCACTTTCAGCGTCTTGATGCCGCTGGACACGTCCACGCCCAGGTCGGCCGGCTTGAAGACTTCGAGCGTCTTCTTCTTGGCCTTCATGATGTTGGGCAGGGTGACGTAGCGCGGCTCGTTCAGGCGCAGGTCGGTGGTGATGACTGCCGGCAGCGTGAGGCTCAGCGTCTCCAGGCCACCGTCGACTTCACGCGTGCAGGTCAGCTTGCCATCAGCCACGTCCACCTTGCTGGCAAAGGTGGCCTGTGGCAGGCCGGCCAGCGCGGCCAGCATCTGGCCGGTCTGGTTGTTGTCATCGTCGATGGCCTGCTTGCCCAGGATGATCAAACCGGGCTGCTCCTTGTCGACCAGCGCCTTCAGCAGCTTGGCCACCGCCAGCGGCTGCAAATCCTCGCTGCTCTCGACCAGGATGGCGCGGTCGGCGCCGATGGCCATCGCCGTGCGCAGCGTCTCCTGGCATTGGGTGACGCCGCAGGACACCGCGATCACCTCGGTGACCACGCCCTTCTCGCGCAAACGCACCGCCTCTTCGACCGCGATCTCGTCGAACGGGTTCATGCTCATCTTGACGTTGGCGATGTCAACCCCAGTGCCGTCGGACTTGACCCGCACCTTGACGTTGTAGTCGACAACACGTTTCACGCTCACCAATACCTTCATGTCACGCGGCTCCTGGGTGGATGGGGGCTGGCCTGGTTGGCCGAGGCCCAAATTCTAGGCGGCAGGGTGTTTGCCGGGCGGGGGGGGGGAGGGGAAGCGCAGAAATAGAACGACCGTGCTATTTCAGACCATTCTGCCTCAGCCACCCAAGCCGCGCCGTCGCCTGCGGGTCAGGCTGGCTGGGGCGCCGTGGCGCTGCGCTGGCGCGCGGCTTCAAACGCCGCCAGACGCACAGCAAACAGCCCCTGGTCCTGGCGCTCGGTGGTGGCCACGCCGGCCGGGATGGGCAGGGTTTCGAAGAAGTGGCAGGCCACACGGTGGCCGGCGGCCTGCGGGCCAACGTCGCGCAGCAGTGGCTCCTCGGCTTTGCAGCGCGCCTGGGCCGACGCACAGCGGGTGTGGAAGCGGCAGCCGCTGGGTGGGTGCATGGCGCTGGGCACGTCGCCCGCCAGCAAGATGCGGGTGCGCTGCAGGCCCGGCTCGGGCCGCGGGATGGCCGACAGCAGGGCCTGGGTGTAGGGGTGCAGTGGCTGGGCATACAGCGTGCGCTTGTCGGCCACTTCGACCAGCTTGCCCAGGTACATCACCGCCACCCGGTCGCTGATGTGCTTGACCACCGCCAGGTCGTGCGCAATGAACAGATAGCTCAGGCCGAAACGCTTCTGCAAGTCCTGCAGCAGGTTCACCACCTGGGCCTGGATCGACACATCGAGTGCCGACACCGGCTCGTCGCAGACGATCAAATCGGGCTGCACCGCCAGTGCCCGGGCAATGCCGATGCGCTGGCGCTGGCCGCCTGAGAACTGGTGCGGATAACGCCGCGCATGCTCAGGCGCCAGGCCCACCACCTGCAGCAGCTCACGCACGCGGTCGGCGCGCTCGGCCATGCTGCCGATGTTGTGCACCGCCATCGGCTCGGTGAGGATGTCGCCGATCGTCATGCGTGGGTTCAATGACGCATACGGGTCTTGAAAGATGATCTGCAGGTGCCGGCGCATGCCCCGCATCTGCTCGTCGGACACGGTGGCGATCTCCTGGCCCTGGAAGCGCACCGACCCGGCACTGGGCGCGATCAGCCGCAGCACCAGCCGGCCGGTGGTGCTTTTGCCGCAGCCCGATTCACCCACCAGGGCCAGCGTCTCGCCACGGGCGATGTCGAAGCTGACGTCGTCCACCGCCCGCACCTGGCCGGCCGTGCGGCTGATGACCACGCCACGCTTGACCGGGAAGTGCTTGACCAGGTTCCTGACGCTGAGCACTGGCTCAGCGTCTTTCACGTTCTTGCTGAGCACCGGCTCAGCCGTGCCGGCCTCAGGCGTGGACATCAGCAAGCTCCTGTCTTGGCGCCATCGCCTGCTCCACCGGCGCCTTCCAGCATGCCACCTGGTGCCCTGCGCCCAGCAGGCGCAGCGGCGGCTGCTGCGCATGGCAGTGCGGGTCGGCAAACGGGCAGCGTGGCGCAAAGCGGCAGCCCACGGGTTGCTGGTCGGGGCTGGGCACGCTGCCTTCGATGGTGGCCAGGCGCGCGCGCACCACATCCAGCCGCGGGATCGAGCCCAGCAGGCCGATGGTGTACGGGTGCTGCGGGTCGTCGAACAAGGCCTGCACCGGCGCGCTCTCGACGATCTTGCCGGCGTACATCACGATCACCTCGTCCACCAACTCGGCGATCACGCCCAGGTCATGGGTGATGATCAGCACCGCCATGCCCAGGCGCTGCTGCAGGTCTCGCAAGAGGTCGAGGATCTGGGCCTGGATGGTGACGTCGAGTGCGGTGGTGGGCTCGTCGGCCACCAGCAGCACCGGCTCACAGGCCAGCGCCATCGCGATCATCACGCGCTGGCGCATGCCGCCCGACAGGTGGTGCGGAAAATCATCGAAGCGCTGCGCTGCCGACGGGATGCGCACCAGCTCCAGCACCTCCAGTGCGCGGGCACGCGCTGCGTCATAGGCCATGTCGGAATGGGCGCGGATGGCCTCGACGATCTGCGCCCCGATGGTGTGCACCGGGTTCAGGCTGGTCATCGGCTCCTGGAACACCATCGCCATGCGGCCACCGCGCAGCAAGCGCCGCTCGTTGGCCGACAGCGCCAGCATGTCGCGGCCTTCAAACATCAGCGCATCGGCCTGCACCTGGCCCGGCGGCTGCGGCACCAGGCCCATCAGCGACAGCGAGGTGACGCTCTTGCCGCAGCCCGATTCACCGACCAGGCCCACCGCCTTGCCACGCCGCACCTGGAAGCTGATGCCATCGACCGCGCGGAACAAGCCGCGCTCGGTGTGGAACCAGGTGCGCAGGTTGCGCACGTCCAGCAGCGGTGGGTCGGCTGGCGCTGAGGCTGCAATCATGTCAACCAAGCGCCACGCCCTGCGCAAGGCACGGTCGAAACCAAGCAAACGCCGCGGAACCGGCTTCGCCGGGCCGCTGGGGTTGCCCCCTTGAGGGGGTGGCCGAAGGCCGTCGGGGGTGGGCCAAGTTCACGGTGCCGTGTCCAGTCCCTTGTAGAAGGTGTACTGGAACAGCATGTGGGCGCGGGCGCCCTTCACCTTCTTGGTGGTGGTCTGGTACATGCGTGGGTTCATCACCGGAATCCACAGGTGCTCTTTCATCACGATCTCTTGCGCGGCCATGAAGCCGGCAGCGCGGTCAGCCGGGTTCAGCGCGGTCTTGCCCTTCTGGATGGCGGCATCGGTAGCGGGGTCTTTCCAGTTCATGCGGTTGGGCACCGGGATCTGGGCTGAATCGAAGTAGAAGATCATCAGCTCACCGGCCGACAGGTAGGGCACCGTCACGCTCCACAGGTCGAAATCCTGGCCGCTCAGTTTGGCCGGCATGATGGTTGATTCCAGCGCAGTGATCTTCCAGTCAACGCCGATCTTGCGCATGTAGCCCTGCAGCGCCTCGGTCATGCGCGGAAAGTAGGTCACCTGCGGGATGAAGACGATCGGCGCCAGCCGCTCACCGTCTTTGGTGCGGATGCCGTCGGCATCGCGCTTGGTCCAGCCGGCGTCGTCGAGCAGCTTGTTGGCGCGCGCCACGTCTTCCTTGACGATGCCCTTGGTGGCGGGGTTGAAATCGAGTGCGCCTTCGTGGATGTAGGTGTAGGCCGGTGCGGCCTGGCCCAGCATCACGCTCTTGGTCAGTTCGGCGCGGTTGATGCCGATGCTCATGGCCTCGCGCACGCGCTTGTCCTTGACCAGCGGGCGGTCGGCCTTGAAGCCGAAGTACATCAGCTGGAAGTTGGGGTTGGCCTCTTCCACGTTCAGCAGCGGGCTCTTCCTGGCCTGGTCGATGAACTGGGTCGGGAAGTGCGTCGTGATGTCGAAGCGGCCGCTCATCATGGCTGCCAGGCGGCTGGAGTCCTCGGGCACGATCTTGATCGACAGCTTCTCGTACTTCACCGGGCCGGGGTTCTTGTACATCGGCGTCGGGCCCCATTTGTAAGCGTCGTGCCGGCGCAATTGCAGCTCGGTGCGCGGCTGCCAGCTCACCCAGCACCAGGGGCCGGTGCCGTCGACGCCCTTGATGCCGTAGTCCTTGCCCAGGCTGTCCACGCTCTCTTTGTTGTGGATGCTGTTGTTGAACATGGTCAGCTGCACCATCAGGTCAGAGTACGGCTCGGCCAGCTCGTATTCCACGGTGTAGGGGTCGGGTGCGCGCAGCTCCTTGATCTTGCCGGCACGCCAGGCATAGGGCGCGCGCGTGGCCGGGTCCTTCTGGCGGTTGAAGCTGTACAGCACGTCAGCGGCGGTGAACTTCTTGCCGCTGCAGAACTGCACGTCGTCGCGCAGCTTGAAGGTGTAGAGCTTGCCGTCGGGGCTGATGGTCCAGCTCTTGGCCAGCAGGGGCACTGCTGTCTTGCCGTCCCAGTCGAGTGCGACCAGCGTGTCCTGCACCATGTGGGTCACGTCCGACGTGGGGCTCCAGGTGGTGCGCTGGCTGTCGTAATGGGGTGAGTCCAGCGCCTTGGCCATGTTCAGCGTCTGCGCCTGCGCTGCGGGCAGGCCCAGCACCAGGGTGAAGGTGGCCAGGCCAGCCAGCGTCTTGAACAGCGTCATGCAGGTCTCCGTGGGGTCGTTGCGGGGCAGTGAAGGCTATTGCTGCAAGCGGGGGTCCAGCACATCGCGCACCGCATCGCCCAGCAGGTTGGCGGTGAGCACGATCACAAAAATCGCCAGGCTGGGAACGGTGGCAATGTGCGGCGCCATGAACAGGAAATCACGCCCCTGCGCGGCCATCATGCCCAGCTCAGCCACCGGTGGCTGCGCGCCCATGCCCAGAAAGCCCAGCGCCGAGCCGACCAGGATCACCTGGCCGAAGCGCAGCGTGAGAAACACGGCGATGGTGGAAATGCAGTTCAGCGTCAGGTAGCGCCAGATCAGCGTGCGGTTGCGCAGGCCCACCGCGCGGCCGGCCTCCATGAACTCTTGCCCCATCACGCCCACGGCCGCGCCGCGCGCCACCCGCGCCACGTCGGGCACGGTGGAGACCACCAGCGCAAAGATCACTGCCCCCAGGCCCGAGCCCAGGATGGCCGCCACCGCCAGGCCGATCATGATGGCCGGGAAGGCCAGCAGGATGTCGACCAGCCGCATGATCCATGGGTCAAGCCGTTTGTAGAACGCCGCCAGAATGCCCAGCAGCGCACCCAGGCCACCGCCGATCAGCACCCCGGCCAAGCCCATCACCAGCGTGTTGCGGGCGCCGTAGAGCACCCGGCTCAACATGTCGCGGCCGGTGTTGTCGGTGCCGAACCAGTGCTCGGCACTGGGTGGCTGCATGGCCTTGGGCAGATCGGTGTAGTACGGGTCATAGGGTGCCACCCAGGGCGCAAACATCGCCGACAGCACGATCAGCGCCAGCAGCACGGCCGAGACCAGGGCCACCCGGTCACGCGCCAGGCGCGCCACCAGGCCGGCGCGGCGCATGGCTGGCGCGGCGTCTGCAACCGCTGCGGTGGCCGCCGGGCCTGGCGCGATCACCGCGCTCATGCCCGCTGCACCCGCGGATCGAGTGCGACGTACAGCACATCGACGATCAGGTTGATCACCAGAAAGGCCAGCGCCAGGATCATGATCGCGCCCTGCGCGGTGGGGAAGTCACTGGTGACGATGGCGCCCACCGCCAGCCTGCCCACACCTGGCCAGGAGAACATGGTCTCGGTGACCACCGCGCCGCCCAGCAAGAACGCCGCCTGCAAGCCCACCAGGGTGACCACCGGGATCAGCGCATTGCGCAGCGCGTGGTGCACGATCACCACCCATTCACGCAGGCCCTTGGCGCGCGCGGTGCGCACAAAATCAGCGCCCAGCACCTCCAACACCGCCGTGCGCGTCAACCGGGCAATCGGCCCCACCAGCACGCTGCCCAATGTGAGCGAAGGCAGGATCAGGCTGGGCAGGCCACCGTCCCACACCGGCCCGGTGCGGCCGGTGAACGGCAGCATGTCCCACTTGTAGCCCACGTACTGCATCAGGATCAGGCCGACGAAGAACACCGGCATCGACACCCCCGCCACGCTCAGCGCCACGATGGCGCGGTCGAGCAGCGTGCCGCGCCGCACCGCCGCCACCGTGCCCAGCAACAGGCCCAGCGGCACGGCCAGCACCATTGCGCCCAGCATCAGCTCTGTGGTGGGGCCCACGGTGTCAGCCAGCTCTTCACTGACCTGTTTGTTGGAGATGATCGAGCGGCCCAGGTCACCTTGCGCCACGCGGCCGATGTATTCGAAGAACTGGATCAGCAGCGGGCGGTCGAGCCCCAGATCCTTGCGGATGCCGGCCACCACGTCGGGGCTGGCATCGGCGCCGGCAATGATCAGCGCCGGGTCAGTGGGCACCACCTGC
>JANNMP010000483.1:0-6713 GCA_031398015.1 Burkholderiaceae bacterium | reverse complement strand
CACCGCTTCCGCAGGCGCTCGCGTTGTGTGCGCGAGGGCCCGCGCTGCTTTCGAAGCCGCAGCTTCATGGTGTCTGCGGTAGCGCATTGAAGTTGCCGTTCGGCCGGCCGCTGCCGGCCAGGCTGAGGCTACAGGCGCTTGGCGTTCACCATCGACGTGCCGCGCCCCGATGAGCGGCGCGATGGCGCCTGCCAGTACCGGCATCAGCGCGTCAACTTCATCCACCGCAAAGGGTTTGGCGGGAAACCCGGCGGGGGCAATCTTGACCAGATCGACCGCACGACCGCCGAGCCCGTTGAAGGTCCATGAAAACTGCTGGCCTCCGCTGCGCAAGCTCACGGTTTCACCGTAGGCGATGTTGATCGGGGCGGACGAAGCAATGTCGACGACACGGGCTGCGGACGCTTGCGACGTCGGCGGGCCATCGCAGGACTGCCCGTTCATGAAGCTGTCTGCTCCGTTGGCCGCGTAACTGGCCAAAGAAAAGGTGGCCAAGCCAGAACAGCTGCGGCTTCGAGCGATCGGATCGAGCGCATTGAAGTCTCTTTCTCGGATGTTCGCCCGTGCTGCCGGTGCGGCACAGGCGATGCCGCGTCTGGCATCGAGAAGGACTTTAGGAAGTTGCTTCCAACAGTCTCTGAACGAGAACATGACAAGTCTGTCATGTCCGCAGCAGCCCCCCACAGGCACCGCAAGAGCCTCAGTCGGGCAGCCCTGTACGGTCGCCCAGCAGGTCAGTGCGCGCCACGGATGTGCCGGTGGGGCGAAGCCGAACTGCCATGGCTGGCAGCGCCGTCCAACTCATTCAGGATGCCACACGCTTCGATGGCGCGCGGCACGCTGCAGCGGGCGCGCAGGGCTTTCAAGTCTTTCTCCAGCGCGCGCAACTCGCGGATTCGCTGGCCCACATGCCCGATGTGTTCGTCGAGCAAGGCATTGACCTCGCCACAGTCCTGTGACGGTTCGTCACGCAGGCGCAGCAGCGAACGGATTTCGTCGAGCGCCATGTCCAGATTGCGGCAATGGCGGATGAAACCCAGCCGATCAGCATGTGCGGCGGTGTACAGGCGGTAATTGTTGTCAGACCGCTGCGCAACCGGCAACAAGCCCTCGCGCTCGTAGAAGCGGATGGTTTCGACCGGGGTGCCGGTGGCTTCAGCCAGATTGCCGATGCGCATGCGGAGTCCCTATTGACGTGCAGAGCTTGACTCTACACCGGCTACAGGGTTTTCAATGTCGCCACAAGCACAAGGAAGCCATCGTGAGCACCCCCGAATCAATCACCGCGACAACGCCAGAAACCAAGCCCAAGGCCGCACCGGCGGACAGTTGCGGTGCCTGCCATTCCGATGCGCCTGGGCAAGCGCCGATGCCTGAACGCTCGGCTGCGAAGGGCTGGTACCGCTTCCGCGTGCCCACCATGGACTGCGCCAGCGAGGAGTCAGAAATCCGTCGCGCGGTCGACGGTATCGACGGCATCCGGGCGCTGACGTTTCAACTCGGCCAGCGCACCCTGGCCATCGATGCGCCAGCAACTGCCGTCGAACTGGCAGTCGCCGCCATTCGCAAGGCAGGGTTCGATCCGCAACCGCTGACCGACCCCAGCGCCAGCACAGACACGAACGCGACCCAGGCCGCAAGCCCGGCCGAGGACGATCACCAGCACGGGGCCGGGTCGGCAGGCGCCTGGCGCCTGGGGTTGGCACTGTTGCTGGCCATCGGCGCCGAACTGCTGGGCTTCTTCGCCCCGGACACGCAGGTGTGGAAGGGCGCGGGGCTGGTGGTGTCGGCCGCAGCCATCTGGCTGGCCGGCTTCGATGTTTACAAGAAGGGTCTGATCGCGTTGCGCCATGCCCGGCTGAACATCAATGCGCTGATGACGGTGGCGGTCACCGGCGCGTTTGCCATCGGCCAGTGGCCCGAGGCGGCGATGGTGATGGCGCTGTACGCCATCGCCGAAGCCATCGAGGCGCGCGCCGTTGATCGCGCCCGCAACGCGATCAAGGGCCTGCTGGAGATGGCGCCGGAGGAAGCGGCGGTACGCCAGGCCGATGGCACGTGGGTGAACGTGCAGGTGGCGTCGGTGGCGCTGGACGCCGTCGTGCGCGTACGCCCCGGCGAACGTGTGCCGATGGACGGTGTGGTCACTGACGGCAATTCCAACATCAACCAGGCCCCGGTGACAGGCGAAAGCATCCCGGTGGACAAGACGGTGGGCGACCCGGTCTTTGCCGGCACCATCAATCAGACCGGAACCTTCGAGTTCAAGGTCACGGCCCTGGCGTCGAACTCGACGCTCGCGCGCATCATCCATGCGGTTGAGGAAGCCCAGGGGACACGGGCGCCGACGCAAGGATTCGTGGACCGCTTTGCCGCGATCTACACGCCCGCTGTCTTCGTCATCGCCTTGGCGGTGGCTTTGCTTGGCCCGTGGCTGCTCGACTGGACCTGGCTGCAAGCGATCTACAAGGCGCTTGTGCTGCTCGTGATTGCATGCCCCTGCGCCTTGGTGATCTCGACGCCAGTCACCATCGTCAGTGGCCTGGCGGCCGCGGCCCGTCGCGGCATCCTGATCAAGGGCGGCATCTACCTGGAGGGCGCACGCAAGCTCAAGGCGATCGCGCTCGACAAGACCGGCACGATCACGGAAGGCAAGCCCAAACTCGTGGCCTGTGAGGCGATCGATGCGACCGCCGATGCCGCCCATGTGGAGAGCGTGGCCGCTGCGCTGGCCGGTCACTCCGATCACCCGGTGTCGCGGGCCATCGCACAGGGTCTCAAACCCTCGGTGCTGCAGGTCAGCAACTTCAAGGCACTGCCTGGCCGCGGTGTGCAGGCTGACGTTGACGGTGTCAGCTATGCGCTCGGCAACCACCGGCTCATCGAGGAGCGCGGGCAGTGCTCGCCTGCACTTGAGGCCATGCTGAAGGGGCATGAGGAGGCCGGCCGCACGGTCACACTGCTGGCCTCGGGGTCGGGTGTGCTGGCGCTGTACGCGGTGGCCGACACCATCAAGCCCTCGTCGCGCGAGGCCGTGGCATCGCTGATGGCACTGGGCATCACGCCGGTGATGCTGACTGGGGACAACCAGGCCACAGCCACGGCAATAGCTCACGAGGCCGGCATCGACGAAGCGCGAGGCAACTTGCTGCCGGAAGACAAGCTCGACGCGATCAAGGCGCTGCAGGCCAATCACGGCCCGACCGCGATGACCGGCGATGGCATCAACGATGCACCGGCTCTTGCACAAGCCGACATCGGCGTGGCGATGGGTGCGGCCGGCACCGACACCGCGATGGAAGCAGCCGACGTGGTGGTGATGAACGACGACCTGCGCCGCATTGCGGAGACGGTCGTGCTGTCGCGCGACACGCACGCCGTGCTGTGGCAGAACATCTCGCTGGCCCTGGGCATCAAGCTCGTGTTCCTGGTGCTGGCGGTGTCCGGCAACGCGTCGATGTGGATGGCGATATTCGCCGACATGGGTGCCAGCCTGCTGGTCGTGGGCAATGGGCTTCGCCTGCTGAAGAAGGGCGTCAAAGCGCCATGAAAACAGTCTCTCCACGTATCGCCGCGTTCGAGGCGGCCTTGTCTGACGCCAGCCATCGGCTTGCCGCCGGCAATGCCGCTGCAGCGCTGGCAGCTCTGGAACGTGCCCACGTGCTGGGCCAGAGCGACTTTGGCCCGCACCTGAGAGTCCACCTGCGCATGCTGCATGTCGGCTTCACGTCGCGCGACTGGCACGAGGTACGCGGCCAAGTCCTGCGCATCGCGCTCGTTCCTGTCGGTCACTTGCTGGGGCGGCTGCCGCGCGGCAACACGGGCACAGCGAGTGTCAGCGCCTTCGCGCCGATGGCCATCGCTCCCGACATCGAGCGCCTGCTCGGTCACGAGGAGTCATGACATGGACTGTCCCGTTTGCAAGACCGGGCGCCTGTCGATGATGGAACGCGAGGGAATCGAGACGCCATGCCCGCCTGCGCCAGCCAGCCGAGCAAGTCGTTGAACTGTGCGATCAGAGGCTCGAGTTCCTCCGGCTGGGCTGACCCGTCCCAAGTCAGCACCGTCCCCATGACCGCAGCGGCCATCAGCGTGAAGCCCAGCCGCTGCAACAGGGCCGGTCGTCGCGGGTGTCCAAAGCGAGGGTCGCAGTCAGCGTGGAGGATGTGGCAGTCGGGAGCAACACCTCGAAGCGCAGCTCGCGAGCCGTTTCAGAGGGTGGGACGCCGGCTGCGCTCACGTACAGCACCGAACCGTCGGGGCGTTGAAGCGACAAGGCAAGGCCCTGGTGGCCAATGAAAAAGTCATCGAGCTTGTGCTTCAGCATGGCGACGTCGCCGTGGCGGGTCGATTCGGCCAGCAAGTGCCGAACCTGCGTCTGCTTCTGCGCGATGGTTTCGAGCTGTCTCGCGGCCAGGTTGACGTAGGTGACCGCATAGACGGCGGCGCAGACCACGGCCAGCCCGGCCAACATCAGCACGGGCTTCTGCTTGCTCTGGCGCAGCGCGGCGAGCACGCCCAGGCCATCGATGCCCGGCATCATGCCGTCGAGAACCAGCAGGTTGTAATCGCCCTCCATGGCAAGGTGCAGACCATCGACACCGTTGTGTGCGACGTCCACGACACAGCCTTCCTCGGTCAGGCCGTTGCGCAGTTACTCGGCGAGCTTGACCTCATCATCGATGACCAAGAGTTTCATGCCGAAGCTTGTCCTTGGTGCTGATCGACGGCAAGTGACGAACTTGTCATCTGATGGACTCGATCATGTTGGTGTGCAGTTCCTAGAGTCGCGTCCATGCGATCACGCATGCCCCCGGCAAAACGCTGGGGGCCACCACCCCACCAAGGAAGCCACACCATGAACATTCGTCAAACCGCCATGCTGTCCGTCATCGCCGCGGCGATCACTGTGCCCGGCCTGTCCTTCGCCAACTCGGTGTGGCATCCCGCCAGTGGTGAGGCGGGGTTCACTTACCACCCGGACCACTTCAAGAACACCAAGACGCGCGCCGACGTGCAGGCCGAGGTGGAGGCGGCGCGCAAGGACGGCACGCTGGCCCTGATGCAGCGCAACGTCCCGGTCCCGGCAAAGGCCGTGGGACCGGGCAAGACGCGCCGGCAGGTGCTCGATGAAGTGCAGAACGAGTCGCCCGCCGCGCGCCGTGCCCGGATGGAACTGCAAACGGGCGGCTGAGCCGGCTCGAACCGCTTTGCTTCGACCTCAACCGACTCCGGCGGAATCGGCGTCGGTGTGCAGGTCAACTTGCGTCGATACGTTTTGCCAGTCGCGAAGCAGTGGCTGCCGTCCGCGTTGGCAGGCCGCATTGGTTTGGTTATCCAACCGGCGCTGAGTGCCGCCCGATTCCGGGAAGGCTGAGCTTGGTACGGCGGGCATTGTGTTCATGACCGGACACCTGCCTGTCACTTGAGCGTGAACCGTGCCGACACCGCAGGTTTGCCGTTCAGCGACACCTCTGCCAGCGCCTTGGCGCCGGCACCGACCTTGAAGCTGCCCTTGGCTTCGAGCTTGTCGCCCACCAGCGCCAGCGGCGCCTCAGTCTTGTCCTTGCCGTTGAAGACGGTGACCTTGCCGGTGGCGCTGGTCAGCTTCATCGGCTTGCCGTGGTCGCTGACGTGGATGACGATCAGCTCCGGCTTGGCGACCAGCTCCAGGTCGCCGGCCTTGGTCTCGACGACAACGCCGCCGAACTTCGGCGCGTGGTCTTCAGCGGCTTGCAGCGCAGTGGCCGGCAGCGCCAGGACGGATGCGGCCAGCAGCGGAATCAGAAACGTCTTCATGGTTGAGTCCTTTCAGGGTTGGGGAACAGGGTTGGCGTCAGTGGTCAGTGGTCAGTGGTCAGTGAATAGCGATGGCCTGCACGACCCCGGTGACGGTGATCCAGCCGGCAACGGCCTGGCCGGTTCGTGCCGATGCCTGGATTGCGGCGACGATCTCGTGCACTTCGCCGTCCTCGCAGAGCAGTTCGAGCTTGTATTCGTTGACCACCTCGTCGCCGAGGTCCATCGAGTCGTGCTGCTCGCCACTGTCCAGCGGCATGATCGAACCCTTGACGACGTACACCGCCAGGTTGTGGCGCCGGCCGGCACGCTGTCCGCCCCAGGCGGGGCAGTTCTTCAGGGCTGCGATCACGTCGGCGACGCGGCTGCGGTGCACATCGGCTTTGACTTCCTTCATGGCGTCTCCTCGGTGGGTGTCTGGAGCAGGGGCGGGGCAGCGTTGTCCTGCGCTTCTTCGGCGGCCTCACGTTTGCGTTGCTTGGCTTCGGCGCGCGACTCGGACCACTCGTAAATCAGCGGCAGCAGCAACAGCGTCAGCAGCGTCGACGTGATCAGCCCGCCGATGACAACCGTGGCAAGCGGGCGTTGTGTCTCGGCGCCAACGCCGGTGGACAGCAGCATCGGCACCAGGCCGAGGATCGCCACCGAGGCTGTCATCAACACCGGCCGCAAGCGCAGCGCCGCACCCTGACGCACGGCGTCGCGGATCGACAGGCCGTGTTTTCGCTGGTCGTTGAGGAAGGTCACCAGCACGATGCCGTTGAGCTTGGCCACGCCGAACACCGCGATGAAGCCTATGGCCGAAGGCACCGACAGGTACTGCCCGCGGATGAAGAGGCCGACGATGCCGCCGATGATGGCGAAGGGCACGTTGGCAATGATCAGCGTGGCATGGCGCACCGAGTTGAACGCCG